>DASZLQ010000118.1:0-10405 GCA_035552295.1 Mycobacterium sp.
GACTGCGGCGCGGCGAAATCCGACTTCGAGATGGTGGAGATCGCTCGATCGTGAGCGCCCCAACCACTAATGTCGCGCCTGTGAAGCGGATGCCGTACGCCGAGGCGTCGCGCGTCCTGCTGCGTGACTCGGTGCTCGACGCGATGCGGGAGCTCCTGCTGACCCGGGACTGGTCGGCCATCACGCTGTCGGACGTGGCCCGCACCGCGGGCATCAGCCGGCAGACGATCTACAACGAGTTCGGCTCACGGCAGGGCCTGGCGCAGGGTTACGCCCTGCGCCTGGCCGATCGCCTGGTCGACGCCGTCCACGGCGCCATCGACGCCAACGTCGGCAACATCTACCAGGCCTTCCTGCAAGGTTTTCGGGCCTTCTTCACGGACTCGGCGGCCGACCCCTTGGTCATCTCGTTGCTGACCGGTGTCGCCAAGCCCGATCTGCTGCAGATCATCACCATCGACAGCGGGCCCATCATCACCCGCGCGTCGGCGCGGCTGACCTCGGCATTCGCCCAGAGCTGGGTGGCCACCAGCGACGTGGACGCCGGCGTGCTGGCGCGCGCCATCGTCAGGCTGTGCTTGAGCTACGTGTCTATGCCGCCGGAGGCCGACCACGATGTCGCGGGGGACCTGGCCCGCCTGATGGCGGCGTTCGCCGAGCGGCATGGGGTCGTCAAGGTTCCGGAGAACGTTCCCTGGTCCTAGGGGCCGACTCCCCCAGCGACTAGAGTGGCGGAAGAACATACCTAAGCTAAGTACCGCTTAGACCCCCCTGAGTCGCGAGAAGGATGAAACACGCAATGACGACGACCGAAAAATCGCTGACGTCCGATGTTCGTAACGGCATCGACTTCAAGATCGCCGATCTGTCGCTGGCGGACTTCGGCCGCAAGGAGCTTCGGCTGGCCGAGCACGAGATGCCCGGTCTGATGTCGCTGCGCCGCGAATACGCCGAAGTGCAACCCCTTAAGGGAGCGCGCATTTCGGGCTCCCTGCACATGACCGTGCAGACCGCGGTGCTGATCGAAACCCTGACCGCGCTCGGCGCCGAGGTCCGCTGGGCATCCTGCAACATCTTCTCCACCCAGGACCATGCGGCCGCGGCGGCCGTCGTCGGCCCGAGCGGCACTCCCGAGGAGCCCAAGGGTGTGCCGGTGTTCGCGTGGAAGGGCGAGACGCTCGAGGAGTACTGGTGGGCCGCCGAGCAGATGCTGACCTGGCCCGACCCCGACAAGCCGGCCAACATGATCCTCGACGACGGCGGCGACGCCACCATGTTGGTGCTGCGCGGCGCGGAGTTCGAGAAGGCCGGCGTCGTGCCGCCCGCCGAAGAGGACGACGCGGAGGAATGGAAGGTTTTCCTGGACCTGCTGCGTCGGCGCTTCGAGACAGACAAGGGCAAATGGACGAAGATCTCCGAGTCGGTCAAGGGCGTCACCGAGGAGACCACCACGGGCGTGCTGCGCCTGTACCAGTTCGCCGCCGCCGGGGATCTGGCGTTCCCGGCGATCAACGTCAACGACTCGGTGACCAAGTCGAAGTTCGACAACAAGTACGGCTGCCGGCACTCCCTGATCGACGGCATCAACCGCGGCACCGACGCCCTGATCGGCGGCAAGAGGGTGCTGATCTGCGGTTACGGGGACGTCGGCAAGGGCTGCGCGGAGTCGGTAAAGGGCCAGGGCGCGCGCGTTGTCGTCACCGAGGTCGACCCGATCAATGCGCTGCAGGCGCTGATGGAGGGGTATGACGTCAAGCGAGTCGAGGACGTCATCGCCGACGCCGACATCGTCGTCACCGCGACCGGCAACAAGGACATCATCACGCTCGAGCACATGAAGGCGATGAAGGACCAGGCGATCCTGGGCAACATCGGCCACTTCGACAACGAGATCCAGATGGCCGCGCTGGAGCGGTCGGGGGCGACGAAGCTGAACATCAAGCCGCAGGTCGACCAGTGGACCTTCCCCGACACCGGCCGGTCGATCATCGTGCTGTCCGAGGGTCGGCTACTGAACCTGGGCAACGCCACCGGCCACCCGTCATTCGTGATGAGCAACAGCTTCTCCAACCAGGTGATCGCGCAGATCGAGCTGTGGACCAAGAACGACGAGTACGACAACGAGGTGTACCGGCTGCCCAAACACCTCG
Organism: Mycobacterium sp.; assembly: GCA_035552295.1. Taxonomy (GTDB): domain Bacteria; phylum Actinomycetota; class Actinomycetes; order Mycobacteriales; family Mycobacteriaceae; genus Mycobacterium. The sequence goes on from DASZLQ010000118.1 coordinate 2,151, forward strand.
ACGAGAAGGTGGCCCGCATCCACGTCGCGGCCCTGGGCGGCGAGCTGACCAGGCTGACCAAGGAGCAGGCCGATTACATCGGCGTCGACGTCGAGGGTCCCTACAAGGCCGACCACTACCGCTACTGAGTCGCGGCGCTATCGCCTGCGCGGGCGTTAGGCTCGCGCCGTGCTGATCGCGATCGAAGGGGTCGACGGCGCCGGCAAGCGCACCCTCACGGAGGGACTCCGCAGGCAATTGCGGGCCGCCGGGATGTCGGTCGCCACGCTGGCCTTTCCGCGTTACGGCCGATCGGTGACCGCCGACGTCGCGGCCGAGGCGCTGCACGGCGAGCACGGTGACCTCGCGGCCTCGGTGTACGCGATGGCGATGCTCTTCGCGCTCGACCGCGCGGCGGCGGTCGGCGAGATCGAGGCGTTGGGCCGCGACCACGACGTGGTGATCCTGGATCGCTACGTCGCCTCCAACGCGGCCTACAGCGCCGCGCGCCTGCACCAGGACGCGGCGGGGGAGGCGGCGGCCTGGGTGCATCGGCTCGAATACGCGCGGTTGCGGTTGCCCCCGCCCGACTGGCAGGTGCTGCTCGCGGTGCCCGCCGAGCTCGCCGCGCAGCGGGCCCGGCATCGGGCCGAGGACGAGCCGGGCCGCGCGCGCGACAGCTACGAACGTGACGTCGGACTGCAGCAGCGCACCGGCGCCGTCTACGCCGAGTTGGCCGCCGCCGGCTGGGGCGGGCGATGGCTGGTCGTCGACGCGGACGTCGATCCGGGGGCGCTGGCGGCGTCTCTCACGGCTCCAGATGGGCGATTTTGACCGTATTTGACCCCATCACCCAAGAAACGCCCGTGTGGTGCCCGAGTTTTATCCCGATCTGGTGACACCATGGACTCCATGAGGCAAAGGATTTTGGTCGTCGATGACGACGCTTCGCTGGCTGAGATGCTCACCATCGTGCTGCGTGGGGAGGGCTTCGACACCGCGGTCATCGGTGACGGTACTCAGGCCCTGACCGCGGTGCGCGAGTTGCGCCCCGATTTGGTGCTGCTGGACCTGATGCTGCCGGGTATGAATGGCATCGACGTGTGCCGGGTCTTGCGCGGCGACTCCGGCGTCCCCATCGTGATGCTGACCGCCAAGACCGACACCGTGGACGTGGTGCTCGGCCTGGAGTCGGGCGCCGACGACTACATCATGAAGCCGTTCAAGCCCAAGGAGCTGGTCGCCCGGGTGCGCGCGCGGCTGCGGCGCAACGACGACGAGCCCGCCGAGATGCTTTCCATCGCCGACGTCGACATCGACGTACCCGCGCACAAGGTCACCCGCAACGGCGAGCAGATCTCCCTCACACCGCTGGAGTTCGACCTGTTGGTCGCGCTGGCACGCAAACCGCGCCAGGTGTTTACTCGTGATGTGCTGCTCGAACAGGTGTGGGGATATCGGCACCCGGCGGACACCCGCCTGGTGAACGTGCACGTCCAGCGTCTGCGGGCCAAGGTCGAGAAAGACCCTGAGAACCCGACCGTGGTGTTGACCGTTCGAGGAGTGGGATACAAGGCCGGACCTCCGTGATCCGGGGCTCGCGACGACGCATTCGAGGTCGTTGGGGGCGCTCTGGACCCATGACTCGCGGCATGAGTGCGTTGAGCCGAGCCGTAGGCATTGCCTGGCGCCGCTCGCTACAGCTGCGAGTCGTGGCGCTGACCCTTGGACTGTCGTTGGCAGTGATCCTGGCGCTCGGCTTCGTGCTGACCAGTCAGGTCACCAATCGGGTGCTCGACGTCAAGGTCAAAGCCGCCATCGAGCAGATCGAGCGGGCGCGCACCACCGTCGGCGGGATCGTCAACGGTGAGGAGACGCGCTCGCTGGACAGCAGCCTTCAGCTGGCCCGCAACACGTTGACGTCGAAGACCGACCCGGCCTCGGGCGCCGGCCTGGCCGGCGCGTTCGACGGGGTGCTGCTGGTCCCCGGCGACGGCCCGCGCGCCGCGAGTGCGGCCGGACCCGTCGACCAGGTGCCCAACTCGTTGCGCGGCTTCGTCAAGGCCGGGCAGGCGGCCTATCAATACGCCACGGTGCACACCGACGGCTTCTCCGGGCCGGCCCTGATCATCGGGACGCCGGCGTCGGCACAGGTGGCCAACCTGGAGCTGTACCTGATCTTCCCGCTCAAGAACGAGCAGGCCACCATCATGCTCGTGCGCGGCACGATGATCACCGGCGGCGCGGTGCTGCTGGTGCTGCTCGCCGGGATCGCGCTGCTGGTGTCTCGCCAGGTGGTGGTGCCGGTGCGGTCGGCGTCGCGGATCGCCGAACGCTTCGCCGATGGCCACCTGTCCGAACGGATGCCGGTGCGCGGCGAGGACGACATGGCGCGGCTGGCGGTGTCGTTCAACGATATGGCCGAGAGCCTGTCCCGGCAGATCACCCAGCTCGAGGAGTTCGGCAACCTGCAGCGGCGTTTCACGTCGGACGTCAGCCACGAACTTCGTACCCCGCTGACGACCGTGCGGATGGCCGCCGACTTGATCTACGACCACAGCGCCGACCTCGACCCCACGCTGGCGCGGTCCACCGAGCTGATGGTCAACGAGCTGGATCGCTTTGAGTCGCTGCTCAGCGACCTGCTGGAGATTTCCCGGCACGACGCCGGTGTGGCCGAGTTGTCCGTCGAGGCGGTCGACCTGCGCACCACGGTGCAAAGCGCGCTGGGCGATGTGGGGCACCTGGCCGAGGAGGCCGGTATCGAGCTGCTCGTCGACACGCCCGACGAAGAGGTGATCGCCGAGGTCGACCCGCGCCGGGTGGAGCGGATCCTGCGCAACCTGATCGCCAACGCCATGGACCACGCCGAGCACAAGCCGGTCCACATTCGGATGGGCGCCGACGAGGACACCGTCGCAGTCACCGTCCGCGACCACGGCGTGGGGCTGCGGCCCGGCGAGGAGAAGCTGGTGTTCAGCCGATTCTGGCGCTCGGACCCGTCGCGCGTGCGGCGGTCCGGCGGCACCGGGCTGGGTCTGGCGATCAGCATCGAGGATGCGCGGCTGCACCAGGGCCGGCTCGAGGCATGGGGCGAGCCCGGCCAGGGCGCGTGCTTCCGGCTGACGCTGCCCCTGGTTCGTGGCCACAAGGTCACCACCAGCCCGCTGCCCATGAAGCCCATTCCCCAACCGGCGCAACCGACTGCGCCGGGGCATCAGGATCGTCACGATCGTCAGGACCGCCAACGTGAGCATGCCGAGAGGAGCGGTTGATGCGCCGGCTCCTCGGCCTGCTGTTCGTGGCGGTATTGCTCGCGGGCTGCGCTGGGGTGCCCAGCTCGTCGGCCCCGCAGGCGATCGGCACCGTCGAGCGACCCGCGCCGTCGAACCTGCCCAAGCCGACCCCGGGCATGGATCCCGACGTGCTGCTGCGCGAATTCCTCAAGGCCACAGCCGATCCCGCCAACCGGCACCTGGCCGCGCGGCAGTTCCTCACCCAGTCGGCGTCCAACGCATGGGACGACGCGGGTAGCGCGCTACTGATCGACCATGTGGTGTTCGTCGAAACCCGTGGCGCTGAACGGGTTTCGGCGACCATGCGGGCAGACATCCTGGGCTCGCTGTCCGACGTGGGGGTATTCGAAACCGCGGAGGGCGTGCTGCCGGACCCTGGTCCGATCGAGTTGGTCAAAACGTCGGGCGGCTGGCGGATCGACCGCCTCCCCAACGGAGTCTTCTTGGACTGGCAGCAATTTCAGGCGACCTACAAACGCAACACGCTGTACTTCGCCGACCCGACGGGCAAGACCGTGGTGCCCGATCCACGCTACGTCGCGGTATCCGATCACGATCAGCTGGCCACCGAACTCGTCTCCAAGCTGCTGGCGGGTCCACGGCCGGAGATGGCCCACACGGTCCGCAATCTGCTTGCTCCGCCGTTGCGGCTACGCGGCCCGGTGACCCGGGCCGACGGTGGCAAGAACGGGATCGGCCGCGGGTACGGCGGTGCGCGCATCGATCTGGAGAAACTATCCACCACCGATCCGCACAGCAGGCAATTGCTTGCCGCGCAGATCATTTGGACTCTGGCCAGGGCGGATATCAGGGGGCCGTATGTGATCAACGCCGACGGCGCGCCGCTGGACGACAGGTTCGCCGAGGGCTGGACCACCTCCGACGTCGCGGCCACCGACCCTGGCGTGGGCGACGGCGCGGGCGCGGGTTTGCACGCGCTGGTGAACGGTTCGCTGGTCGGGCTGGACGGACAGCACACCACGACGGTGCCCGGTGCCTTCGGGCGCATGGGTGACCAGTCCAGCGCCGCGCTGTCCCGCAGTGGACGCGAGGTGGCCTCCGTGGTGACCCTGCGACGCGGCGCTCCGGACGTGGCGGAGTCGCTGTGGATCGGTGATCTCGGCGGTGAGGCCGTCCAATCCGCCGACGGACACAGCCTGTCGCGGCCCAGCTGGTCGCTGGACGACGCGGTCTGGGTGGTGGTCGACACCAACAATGTGCTGCGGGCGATCCAGGAGCCGGCGTCGGGGCAACCCGCGCGTATCCCGGTGGATTCGGCGGCGGTGGCCAGCCGCTTCCCCGGGCCGATCACCGATTTGCAGCTGTCCCGCGATGGCACGCGCGCCGCGATGGTGATCGCGGGTCAGGTGATCCTCGCCAGTGTCGAGCAGACCCAGGCCGGGCAGTACGCCCTGACGTACCCGCGGCGGCTCGGTTTCGGGCTGGGCACGTCGGTGGTGTCGTTGTCCTGGCGAACCGGCGATGACGTCGTGGTGACCCGCACCGACGCCACCCATCCGGTGTCATACGTGAACCTCGACGGGGTGAACTCCGACGCGCCCGGTCGTGGTTTGCAGATTCCGCTGACGGCCATCGCGGCCAACCCGTCGACGGTGTACGTCGCGGCTCCGCAAGGGGTGCTGCAATATTCGGCGGCCTCCGCCGAAAGCGAGCAGAGCTGGTCGGAGGTGTCCGGGTTGGGGGCGCCCGGAGCGGCGCCGGTGTTGCCGGGGTAACCAGCGGCGCAGTATCGGCCCCGCCGCTGTCACCCCCGCCCGCCACACTGGCGAGGTGCTCGACCTCATCCTGCCGTCCGAATGCGGCGGCTGCGGGGCGCCGTCGACCCGCTGGTGTGAGGCCTGCGCTGTCGAGCTGTCGGTGGCGGCCGATCAGCCGCATGTGGTGAACCCCCGTGTCGACCCGCAGGTGCCGGTGTTCGCGCTCGGCCGCTACGCAGGCGCCCGACGCCAGGCGATCCTGGCGATCAAGGAGCATGGCCGCGGCGACCTCGTCGCGCCGCTGGCGCGCGCCCTGGCCATCGGGGTCCACAGGTTGCTGACCTGGGGGATGCTCGAGACGCCGTTGACGATCGTGCCCGCGCCGACTCGGCGTTCCGCGGCGCGCCGGCGCGGCGGTGACCCCGTCGCGCGGTTGGCAGCCGAAGCGGTCGCCGGGCACCCGGACGTCGTCGTCGTGCCGGCGTTGCGGATGAAGGCACTGGCCCGCGACTCGGTGGGCCTGCGCCCCGCCGCCCGCGAGCGCAATATCGCGGGCCGGGTACTGCTACGCGGTCGGCCGCCGAGCACCGAAGTCATCGTTGTCGACGACATCGTCACCACCGGAGCGACGGCACGCGAGTCGGTGCGGATCCTGCGGTCCGCCGGGGTTCGGGTGGCCGCGGTGCTGGCGATCGCGGTCGCCTGACGCTGTGAGATCTGGCCCGAACCCATGAACTCGCCAAGAGGTTGTGAAGAACTCGCAACAGGTCGGCGAAATTGGTGGCATACCAAGGCGAACACGAGCTAACGTCGAGGACAACCTTCAATGACCTACTGGTCTGACTCACTGGTCGCGATTTCTCAGGTTGATACGCCACTTGCGGAGGGGGTGAGTATTCGACACCTTGCACCGGCGGGCTGCCTGCGGCCGTAACCGCTCCAACCCCGTCGGCGCGTCTTCTGAAAGCCGGCACGCAGGGTGCGTGCGACGTGAAAAGAGAAACGAGTTGTCACGTATGTCAAGGCTCACCGTGGATTCCGGTCAGATTCTGGACCAACCGCCGGTAGAAACCGACGCACAGGAACCGACAACGACCGCCGAGGTCGTCTTCAAGGGCCGCAACGTCGAGATTCCCGATCACTTCCGCGTCTATGTCTCGCAGAAACTCGCCCGCTTGGAACGGTTCGACAAGACCGTCTACCTGTTCGACGTCGAGCTCAAGCACGAACGCAACCGTCGCCAACGTAAGTCCTGTCAGCGCGTGGAGATCACGGCGCGGGGCCGTGGGCCGGTAGTCCGCGGTGAGGCTTGTGCCGACAGCTTCTATGCCGCGCTGGAGTCCGCGGTGGTCAGGCTGGAAAGCCGGCTGCGCCGCGGCAAGGACCGCCGCAAAGTGCACTACGGCGAAAAGACCCCCGTCTCCCTGGGCGAGGCCACCGCGGCAGCCGCGCCGCAGGACCATGCCTTCAATCACAGCCAACCGGCGGAGCCGCACCAACACGACCCCACACAAAGAGAAGCCGACCATAACGACCACGAGCCGGGTCGGGTGGTCCGTACCAAAGAGCACCAGGCCACGCCGATGTCGGTCGACGACGCTCTCTACGAGATGGAGCTGGTCGGGCACAATTTCTTTTTGTTCTACGACAAAGAGACCGAACGGCCGTCCGTCGTCTACCGGCGGCACGCCTATGATTACGGGCTGATCAGGCTCTCCTGACCGGGCACCGGTCGGCGCCGATCGGACCTTCGAGCCGACGTTCGCCGGCTTCGCGAGCGTGTCACCTACGATGGATGGCGCCTCATGCCAAAGATTGACATCCAACAGGGGACATAGCTGTGCTGTCGAAATTGCTGCGCCTCGGTGAAGGTCGCATGGTCAAGCGCCTCAGAAGGGTGGCCGACTATGTCGGCACCTTGTCTGACGACGTCGAAAAACTCACCGACGCCGAACTGAGGGCCAAGACCGACGAGTTCAAGAAGCGCTTGGAAGACGGGGAAGGCCTCGACGAGCTGCTGCCTGAAGCTTTCGCCGTGGCCCGCGAAGCCGCCTGGCGAGTGCTCGACCAGCGTCCGTTCGACGTGCAGGTGATGGGTGCGGCCGCCCTGCACCTGGGAAACGTCGCCGAGATGAAGACCGGTGAAGGTAAGACCCTGACCTGCGTGTTGCCGGCCTATCTCAACGCGCTGGCCGGCAATGGCGTGCACATCGTCACCGTCAACGACTACCTGGCCAAACGCGACAGCGAGTGGATGGGCCGGGTGCACCGCTTCCTGGGCCTGCAGGTCGGGGTGATCCTGGCCAGCATGAGCCCGGACGAGCGCCGGGTGGCCTACAACGCCGACATCACCTACGGCACCAACAACGAGTTCGGCTTCGACTACCTGCGCGACAACATGGCGCATTCGCTCGACGACCTGGTGCAGCGCGGGCACACCTACGCCATCGTCGACGAGGTGGACTCCATCCTGATCGACGAGGCCCGCACCCCGCTGATCATCTCGGGTCCCGCCGACGCCGCCTCCAACTGGTACACCGAGTTCGCCCGGTTGGCGCCGCTGATGCAAAAGGACGTCCACTACGAGGTCGAGCTGCGCAAACGCACCGTCGGCGTGCACGAAAAGGGCGTGGAGTTCGTCGAGGACCAGCTCGGTATCGACAACCTCTACGCGGCCGCGAACTCCCCGCTGGTCAGCTACCTCAACAACGCGCTGAAGGCCAAGGAGCTGTTCAACCGCGACAAGGACTACATCGTCCGCGACGGCGAGGTGCTGATCGTCGACGAGTTCACCGGCCGCGTGTTGATCGGCCGCCGTTACAACGAGGGCATGCACCAGGCCATCGAGGCCAAGGAGCACGTCGAGATCAAGGCCGAGAACCAGACGCTGGCCACGATCACACTGCAGAACTACTTCCGCCTCTACGACAAGCTCGCCGGGATGACCGGCACCGCCCAGACGGAGGCGGCCGAGCTGCACGAGATCTACAAGCTCGGCGTGGTCTCCATCCCGACCAACAAGCCGATGATCCGCGGAGACCAGTCCGACCTCATCTACAAGACCGAGGAAGCCAAATACATCGCGGTGGTCGACGACGTCGCCGAGCGCTACGAGAAGGGTCAGCCGGTCCTGATCGGCACCACCAGCGTGGAGCGCTCGGAGTATCTGTCGCGCCAATTCCAGAAAAGGCGCATCCCGCACAACGTGCTCAACGCCAAGTACCACGAGCAAGAGGCGGGCATCATCGCCGTGGCGGGCAGG
>DASZLQ010000119.1:0-2356 GCA_035552295.1 Mycobacterium sp.
TCCACACTGGCGCGGTAGTGCTGCGGGCTGAGCGCAGGGGTGTAAATCTCGTCGCGATCGAACTCCAGATCGGTGACCGCATCGCCCAGCAGCTCGCCGACCAGCTTCGGATCGCCCCAGGCCTGCGGCGGCGGTGCGCCACCCGCAGCCGGCCGCGAGTATCTCTCGGTGAGGGCGAAGAGCTGGCCCATAAACAATTCCGGCGGCCAGGTAGAGAACGCGATCCTGCCTCCGGGCTTGAGCACGCGCAGCATCTCGCGGATGGCGACCTGCGGTCGCGGCGCAAACATATGGCCGAACTGGCTCAAGACGACGTCGAAGGTCGCATCGGCGTACGAAAGTGCCTCAGCGTCGCCCTCGATGAATTCGATCTGCGCACCGACAAAGTCTGCGTTGCGCCGCGCCTGCTCGATCAGCACGGGTGACAGGTCCAGCCCTCGCACCCGCGCACCGCGGCGCGCGGCAGTCACCGCAACGACGCCGCTGCCGCAAGCCACATCGAGAACCTCCTGCCCGTGACTCACTCCCGCGTAGTTGACGAGGGACGCGGCCGGCGGCGTGGTAAAAGCTGCAAACGGTGAAAACGACGCCCAGGCTTCCCGCTGCACGGCCTTGAACTGCGCAAATAGATCGTCGGTCATGGCTTGTGCTCCAGGAAACCTTGGCTACAGAAATCTACAGCGGGACGCTACCAGCGAGGCATCCCATGACGGCCGCGCCCGAACGCCCTCGATCCATAGGTCTTGACGATTCCTCTGCCTCCCGGTCGGAATACCCCTGAGACTCAGTGGCCGCGGGCCACCCATTCTTCGTAGTGGACGATCTCGTCGCCGACGGTGGTGCTGTCGCCATGGCCCGTGTGCACGACCGTCTCGCCGGGCAGCTTGCCGAGCCGCTCGGAGATCGACTGCAGAATCGTCGGGAAATCAGAGAACGAGCGTCCGGTCGCGCCCGGCCCGCCGGAGAACAGGGTGTCGCCGCTGAACACGATGCCGAGCTCGGGGGCATACCAGCACACGGATCCGGGCGAGTGGCCCGGGGTGTGCAGCGCCTGCAATTCCGTGCCGCCGACACTCAAGGTGTCCCCATCGGAGATGGTACGAAAATCCTTGTCCGGGTGAGTCATTCGCCACAGTACGTCGTCGCCGGGGTGAAGCAGCACCGGCGCGTCCAGCGTCGCACCGAGCTGCGGAGCCACCGTGACGTGATCGTTGTGGCCGTGCGTGCACACCACCGCAACCACATTGCGGCCACCCACGGCCGCCACGATCGGTTCGGCGGTGTGGGCGGCGTCGAACACCACGACGTCGGAGTCATCACCGACCAGCCAGATGTTGTTGTCGACTTCCCAACTGCCACCGTCGAGTTCGAAGGTCCCGTGCGTGACGACCTTGTCGATGCGGGCCACTACAACACCACCACCGAACGCAGCACCTTGCCCTCGTGCATTTTGTGGAATGCCTCCTCGATGTCGTCCAGCCCGATGCGTTCGGAGACGAACTGCTCCAACGGAAGCCGGCCCTGCAGGTAGAGGTCGATCAGGGTGGGGAAGTCGCGCTCGGGCAGACAATCGCCGTACCACGACGACTTCAGCGACCCGCCGTGGGAGAAGAAATCCACCAGCGGCATGTCCAGTCGCATGTCGGGTGTGGGCACACCCACCAGGACCACGGTTCCGGCGAGATCGCGGGCGTAGAACGCCTGCTTCCATGTTTCGGGCCTGCCCACCGCGTCGATCACCACGTTGGCGCCGAAGCCGTCGGTGAGGTCCTGGATGGTCTTGACGACGTCGAATTCGCGGGCGTTGACGGTGTGGGTGGCACCGAACTTGCGTGCCCAGTCCAGTTTCGTGTTGTCGGTGTCGACGGCGATGATGCGCTTGGCGCCGACCAGCGCGGCTCCAGCGATCGCGGCATCGCCCACCCCGCCGCAGCCGATCACCGCGACGGTGTCGTTACGGTCGACCGCGCCGGTATTGATCGCGGCGCCAATCCCGGCCATCACTCCGCAGCCCAGCAGGCCCGCGACTGCCGGATCAGCCTCGGGGTCGACCCTGGTGCATTGCCCGGAGTGCACCAGGGTCTTGTCGGCGAACGCCCCAATGCCCAGTGCCGGGGTGAGTTCGGTGCCGTCGGTCAACGTCATCTTCTGCTCGGCGTTGAAGGTGTCGAAGCAAAGGCTGGGCCTGCCGCGCTTGCAGGCCCGGCACTGGCCACACACCGCGCGCCAGTTCAGGATCACGAAGTCGCCCGGCTCGACCGCGGTCACGCCCGGGCCGACCGCTTCGACCGTGCCCGCGGCCTCATGGCCGAGCAGGAACGGGTACTCGTCGTTGATGCCGCCGTCGCGGTAAGTC
>DASZLQ010000120.1:0-8553 GCA_035552295.1 Mycobacterium sp.
CCGCAGTTCGAGGGGATCACCTTTCACGAGGTGCTGTGTAAGTCCGCGCTGAACAAGGTGCCGGATGCGGCGGCACTGCCGTTCCGGTACACCGTCAACGGCTACCGTGGCTGCTCACACGCCTGTCGCTATTGTTTCGCACGTCCCACTCACGAATACCTGGACTTCAACTGCGGCACCGACTTCGATACCCAGGTGGTGGTCAAGACCAACGTCGCCGATGTGCTGCGCCACGAGCTGCACCGCCCGTCCTGGCGGCGCGAGACCGTCGCGCTAGGCACCAACACCGATCCCTACCAGCGGGCCGAGGGCCGCTATGCGCTGATGCCGGGCATCATCGGCGCTCTCGCCGGTTCCGGTACACCGCTGTCGATCCTGACCAAGGGCACGCTGCTGCGCCGCGACCTGCCGTTGATCGCCGAGGCGGCCCAACAGGTTCCGGTGTCGGTCGCGGTGTCGCTGGCGGTGGGCGACGGGGAGCTGCACCGGGACGTCGAGCCGGGCACCCCGACACCGCAGGCGCGTCTGGGTCTCGTCACCGCGATCCGCGACGCCGGCCTGGATTGTCATGTGATGGTCGCGCCGGTGCTCCCGCATCTCACCGACTCCGCGGAGCATCTCGACGGGCTGCTTGGCCAGATCGCGGCCGCCGGGGCCACCGGCGTGACGGTTTTCGGTCTGCACCTGCGTGGCTCGACGCGCGGCTGGTACATGTCCTGGCTGGCCCGCTCGCATCCCGAACTGGTCGGCCGCTATCGCGATCTGTACCGCCGTGGTGCATACCTGCCGACCAGCTACCGCGACGTGCTGCGCGCACGGGCCGCGCCGCTGATCGCGAAGCATCGGCTCGGCGGTGACCATCGCCCGGTCCCGCGGGCGGCCGGAGCGGCGCCGGCGCCGGCCGCGCCTTTTCCGGAGCCCCAGCCGACCCTGTTTTGAGCTAGGCGGGCTTATCGCCGCGGGGCTTGGTCAGGGTGAACTGGTCGACCACGGTGACCGCGCCGAACAGCCCGCTCAACGCGTAATGGGTTGCCCTGATCGAGGTATTGCCGCCGGGTTGACCCGGGTCGACGTCGAAAGCCACAAAGCCGTAGGGGTTGTCGCGGTCGCGAAACGCCGACCACTGCGCATCCTCTATCACATAGATTGGTGCCTTACGCCCGATCGCCGGATCAAACGCGCCGACTCCGGTCAACACACGGCACAGGGGTTGGGCGAAGAACATCCCGTTGGACGGCGCGGAGGTGCCGCCCCCGCCAATGACGAGGTGCACCGTTCCCCGGGTCGCGTCGATCAGATCGTCGCGGGTGTCGACGGGTCTCGGTGTTCGAGTATCGGTACCCAGCGTTCCGCGCAGCGGATGTGAGCGTTCGTAGTGGTGTTCGTGGCCGCACAGCACCAGATCGACCTGGTACTGATCGAACAACGGCAGCCACTCCTCGCGGATGCCGAGGTCGGCGCCGTTGGTGCGGTCAGCGGTGGAGATCGCCGTCTGATGCATGCAGACAACCACCCAGTCGACATCCGGGTCGCGCCGCGCCGCGGCGAGTTCGCCTGCAAGCCAGCGCTTTTGCTCTCCGCCGGAGTAACCGTGCACGTAGAAGTTGCCGCCGTCCTGGAAGGCGACATCGTCGTTGTTGAGGCTGATCACGCGAACCGAGCCGGCGGTGAACGAGTACCACAGCCCGCGGACCTCCGGACTGGATCCCGAATCGGGTAGCTGGAAGTACGTTTGATAGGCGCCGTAACCGATTGGCCCGTTGCCTAATTCGTTCTCGTGATTGCCCGCCGCCGGCATCCACGGGCGATAACGCGCCGAGCGGGTGTTGTTCTCGAACCAGTCCGACCAGGTGCGGATCCGATCTTGTGCCAGGTTTGCGTAGCACAGGTCGCCGTTGACTAGGTTGAACAGTGGGCCGAGCCGTTCGATCGCCAGTGTGGTATCGGCGGCCGCGGGTGAACCGATGTTGTCGGTGCCGTAGCCGCCGCTGGGCAACTTGTCTAGCGTCGGAGTGGACTGATCGCCGAAGCTGGTGAAGCGCAGCGGTTTTCGTCCCACTGGCGCGGTGCGCACTGTTCCGGGTTCCGGCTCGGCGCCGTCATGCACCGCGGCGTAGACATAGTCGGTATCCGGGGTCAGATTCGTCAGGCGGGCGTGGTTCACGCGAACTTCGATGTTGGACTTGCCGTCCCGGTACGTGCGGGTTTCGGCCGCCACGGTGCGACCGAAACCCGATGTCGGCGTGCCCAGCATGACTCGCGGATTGCGAACGGCATCGGTGGTGTGCCATGACACCACCACCTCGGTGCCGGCATGGTTGCCGAATTGCAGATGCAGACCGACGACCGGCGGCGCGCCGTTGCGATCCGGCTGGTGCCACGCTGCGGGTCCCCGGGGATGCGAGTGGTGAGACCACACCAACGCGGCTCCGCCGACCCCGACGCCGCCGAGAACCGCGGAGGCCACGCTCGATGTGAGCAACCGACGGCGGCTGATGGCGGGCGTCGGGTCGTTGCTCACTCAAGTTTCATACCGGAGCCGCGCAACCTGAAGGTAAACGCCCCGCCTAGTGGCGGTGCGGCTCGAGCAATCCGGCCTGGCCGGTGGGCGGTGGGTGCGCCGCCAGCCACTCGCGGGTCGCCGCGTGCGACCGCTCGATAAGCGTTGCCGCATGCGAGAAGTCCGCTCCCGAGGTGGCGACCGGGCACAGCGGCCGGATGACGCGCAGGTCGACCGCCTGCTCGAAGCGCTCCACGTCGACGGCCAGACGATGGTTGACGGCCAGCGTCATGGCGTGCAACGCCATATTCGCCGCCGTTTTCGGCGATGCGGGCAGGTCGCATGAGTAGCCGGTCGGCAACACCCAGACCCGGTCGGCCCCGAGTGCGACGGCATGAGAAATCGGAGTGTTGTTCACGACGCCGCCGTCCATCAGATCGCGCCCCTTGATCCGTACCGGCGGGAATATGCCCGGGATGGCGGCGCTGGCGGCGATCGCGTCGACCGCGTTCCCGGACGACAACCGAACATCGGTGCCAGAGATCACGTCGGTGGCCACCACGTGGAGGGGGATCGGTGCATCCTCGAGCCGGGTGAACTCCAATTTGTCGGCCAGCATGTGTCGTAAGCCGGCGCTGTGTACCAGGTGAGACCGGCGGCCAAGCATGCCCAGCGCCCCGGCGACCGGGTGGGTGGGGAATATGTCCTTTCGCGACAATGACATCCACAGGTCGGCCAGGCCGCGAATTCCGGGGATGTCGGGCCGCGACGCGATCCACCCGCCGTTGACCGCGCCGACCGACGTGCCGACGATCAGGTCGGGCCGTTCCCCTATGTCGGCCAGGGCGAGCAGCATGCCCACATGGACCGCACCGAGGCTGGCGCCGCCGGATAACACGAATGCTGTGGGCACAGATGCATAGTAGGGATTTTCGCCGCAAATACCGCGGGTAACGGATCAGGTAGCGTTTTCGATATGACGAACGTGCTAAGAATGGGGAGCGCGGTCTCAGCGGTAATGCTGGCAGCAGCGCTGGGAGTCATGGCCACGCCCGCGACCTCATATGCGGATCCGCCCGGCCATCAGGTCACCTACACGATCACCACCACCGGCAACCTGACCGGCAACGTTCGGTACATGAACAGCGACCCGCCCAGCCAGGCGGCCTTCGACGCCAACTCGTCGCAGTTCATGAGCACCGTGCCGACGGCGTTCACCGCCGGGCAGCCGCTGGTTTACACCACCATGATGGCGAACCCGAACCAGTGGGCCTTCGTCAACGCCAGTGGCGGGTGTCACTGGCCGGACTGCGACTCGTCGAACGTTCCGCAAATTCAGTGCCAGATCGCCGTGGACGGCCAGGTGGTGGTGACCCAGAACGCCACCACCGGCGTGACATGCTCGACGCGGCCCTGGTAATCAGACGAGTGATTTAGCCGGGCCTAACCGGCGCTTACCCGAGGTTGGTGGCGGCGAAGGTGTCGCACTGGTGCGGGTCACCGGTCTGGTACCCGATGGTGAACCACTTCTGCCGTTGCGCAGCGGATCCATGCGTCCACGACTCCGGGCTGACGCGTCCGGTCGTCTCCCTCTGGATGCGGTCATCGCCCACCGATGCCGCGGCCGAGAGTGCGTCGGCAATGTCCTTGTCGCTCAACGGCTCAAGGTATGGCACGCCGGTGCTTTCCTGCTTGACCGTCGACGCGTAGTGCGCCCAAATGCCGGCGTAGCAGTCGGCCTGTAACTCAGTGCGCACGCCGTTGCCGCCGGCGCCCTGCGCCCCCTGCTGGGAGCGGCCCAGGAGCCCCTGCAGTTGTTGCACGTGATGGCCGTATTCGTGCGCGACCACATACTCCTGCGCGAATGGTCCACCGCTGGAACCGAATTTATCGACCAGCTCCTGGAAGAAGTCGGTGTCGAAGTACGCCGTCTGGTCCACCGGGCAGTAGAACGGCCCGACGGCGGTGGTGGCCGGTCCGCAGCCGGTGTCCACCTGGCCGCTGAACAGCCGTACGTGCGGGCGGGTGTAGCCCGGCATCAGCTGATGCCACACCGCGTCCACGGAGTTGCTGGTGGCGATCACGCGGCACTGCACGTACTTGTTGGCGTCGGCGCCGGTCTTGCACTGGCTCAGGTCGAACCCGGGCGCCGAGTAGCCGCCGGTGTTCGTCTGCTGCTGGTTCATCACGCGGCCCGGGTCGACGCCGAAAAACAACGCGGCGAGCAGGATCAGCAGCCCGACGCCGCCGCCCCCGAGGGCCATCCCCATGCCGCCCCCGCCGCCGGACGACGACGCGGTGCTGGTGTCGATCTGCATACCCTCGTTGAAGGTCATCGCACGCTCCTAACGTTGCTGGGTCGCGCCGAACCGGCTATCGGTATAGCTACGCAGGTTACGCAGAAACCGGCGCAAGGCCAGGTTCAGCAGCGGCCCAACGAGGAACATCGCCAGCCGCGCCGGGCCGGCGGGTTTTTGCGCCATGGTCCACGTCAGCCGGCAGCCGCCCGGAATGACTTCGACTCGGTAATCTTCGGCGAACGCGGCGACGGATCGTGTCGAGCACTCATTGAATCGGAATGCCATGTGGGTGAACGGTTCCCACGCAAGGAACTCTTCGTCGCCGACGATGCCACCGCGCATCTCAACGATGCGGGTGGTGCCGACACCCCGCGGCTCGGTACTGGTCCAGGTCACCTTGGTGATCACCGAGGCCCAGTGCGGCCAGGACTCGGCATCGGCGAGCACCTCGAACAGCTGCTCGGGTGTGATGGCGAGGTCGACACTGTTGCGGAATCGGAATGGCGCGTTCTCGGTGAAGCTCACGTCGACGCGCTCGCAGGGGTACATGGCTCGAATCTAGCCCGGGCCGTCGCTGGCCGCGGCCAGCAGTGGCACCACGACGTCGCTGATCGGCGTCGCCAGGTTGTGGGCGCGCGCCTTGCGAATGATCACCCCGTTGCGGATGTCCCATTCCAGACGCCGGTGGTTTTCCCGGTCGGCCAGCATCGACGTGCCCATGTCTTCGGGAACGTGACGGAACACCTCGACAAACTCATCGACGACGTCATCAGGCAACCGGGCACCCTCGGCCTGAGCGACAGCCAGGCATTCGGCGACATAACGCCGCGACATCGCGGCCACGTCGTCGCGGCGAAACATCCCGGAGCGGCGCCCGGACAGCGCCATAAATCCGGCCAGCGCATTGACGAGCAGCTTGCGCCAGGCCGCGGTGATGAAGTCGGGGTCGCAATCCACCCGGCAGCCGGCGCCGCGCAGCAGCTCGGCGACCGCCTCCGCGGCGGGGCCGCTGGGCAACACCAGCGCGGCCTCTCCGCGCAGCCGCACCCAGCCCTCGGGCTGGGTCTCGGCCGAATACCACACGATGCCCGGGATCACCGGCGAGGACGGGCAGTGCGGCTTGACCTGCTCGACCTGCTCGACACCGTTTTGCAGCACGGCGACGATGGTGTGTTCGTCGCACAGCCGCGCCAGCCAGCCGGCCGCGTCATCGTTCTGGGTGGCTTTGACCGCCAGCACGACCAGGTCGACCGGTCCGGACACCTCGCGGGGATCGGTGTGCACCGGGCCGGGCACCACGATGGGATCTTCGCCGTCGGGCCGCAGTTCGATGCCGTCGCGGGGGGTATGACCGCACACCAGGACCGAATGCCCGGCCTTGTACAGCAGCGCGGCGACCGTCGTGCCGACGGCGCCGGGCCCCACTAGTGCAATCGTGGTGGTAATACGACCGAAATTACCTCCTCTAGACTGGTCACTCATTCCATCCGCGTGCTTCAACTCTGAAATTGGGGAGTGTTTGTGCTGCGCAGCCACCCTGCTGGTTCGCTACGGGCTCGCGACGCCGGCCAGCAGGTGACGTTGGCCGGCTGGGTGGCTCGCCGCCGCGACCACGGCGGCGTCATCTTCATCGATCTGCGCGACGTCTCCGGCGTGGCGCAGGTTGTGTTCCGCGCTCCCGACGTGCTGCCCCAGGCGCACCGGCTGCGCGCCGAGTTCTGCATCGCCGTCGACGGTGTCGTCGAGATCCGCCCGGAAGGCAACGCCAACACCGAGATCGCCACCGGCGAGATCGAGGTCAACGCCACCTCGTTGACGGTGCTCGGCGAGAGTGCCCCGCTGCCGTTCCAGTTGGACGAGCCCGCAGGCGAGGAGTTGCGGCTGAAGTACCGTTACCTCGATCTGCGGCGCGACGGCCCGGCCGAGGCAATTCGGTTGCGCTCCAAGGTGAATGCGGCGGCGCGCTCGGTCCTGGCGAGCCACGACTTCGTCGAGATCGAGACGCCGACCATCACCCGCTCGACGCCGGAGGGTGCACGCGACTTCCTGGTGCCGGCGCGGCTGCACCCGGGTTCGTTCTATGCCCTGCCGCAGAGCCCGCAGCTGTTCAAGCAGTTGCTGATGGTGGCCGGGATGGAGCGCTACTACCAGATCGCCCGCTGTTACCGCGACGAGGATTTCCGCGCCGACCGGCAGCCCGAATTCACCCAGCTGGACGTGGAGATGAGCTTCGTCGACGCCGAAGACATCATTGCGATCTCCGAAGAGATCCTGGCCGCGCTGTGGGAGCTGATCGGCTGCCGGGTTCCGGCGCCGATCCCGCGGATCAGCTATGCCGACGCCATGCGACGGTTCGGCTCCGACAAGCCCGATATGCGATTCGGCCTGGAGCTCGTCGAGTGCACGGAGTTCTTCTCCGACACCACATTTCGCGTCTTCCAGGCACCGTATGTCGGTGCGGTGGTGATGCCCGGCGGGGCGTCGCAGCCGCGCCGCACGCTGGACGGCTGGCAGGAGTGGGCCAAACAGCGCGGGCACCGCGGACTGGCCTACGTGCTGGTCGGTGACGACGGCACGCTGGGCGGTCCGGTGGCCAAGAACCTGAGTGAGCGCGAACGCGACGGCCTGGCCGGGCATGTCGGCGCCAAACCAGGGGACTGCATCTTCTTCTCGGCGGGTCCGGCGAAATCGTCGCGGGCGCTGTTGGGTGCCGCCCGCGGCGAGATCGCCGGCCGGCTCGACATGATCGACCCGAACGCGTGGGCGTTCGTCTGGGTGGTCGACCCACCGCTGTTCGAGCCCGCCGCAGAGGCGACCGCCGCCGGCGAGGTGGCGGTCGGCTCCGGGGCGTGGACCGCGGTGCACCACGCGTTCACCTCGCCCAAGCTGGAGCACGAGGACGTGGTGGACAGCGATCCCGGCAGCGTGCTGGCCGACGCGTACGACATCGTCTGCAACGGCAACGAAATCGGCGGCGGCTCGATTCGTATCCACCGACGCGACATCCAGGAACGGGTGTTCGCGGTGATGGGCCTGGACAAGGCCGAAGCGGAAGAGAAGTTCGGATTCCTGTTGGAGGCATTCATGTTTGGTGCGCCTCCACACGGTGGTATCGCGTTCGGCTGGGACCGGATCAACGCGCTGCTTTCCGGGGTCGACTCCATTCGTGAGGTCATCGCCTTTCCGAAGACCGGCGGCGGGGTCGACCCGCTCACCGATGCCCCGGCCCCGATCACCGCCCAGCAGCGCAAGGAGTCCGGAATAGACGCCAAGCCCAAACAGGTTGATCAGGCATGACCCAAGGAATACCCGACACCGGCACGATCAACGCGTTCAACAACGGCATCGTCGACGAGTTCCGCGCCAACGACGGCAAGGTCGGCGGCCAATTCGCCAACGCCAACCTATTGCTGCTCACCACGACGGGCGCCAAATCCGGCAGTGAGCGGATTTCGCCGCTGGCGTATTTCCGCATCGACGGCAAGCTGATCATCATCGGGTCGTTCGCCGGCGCCCCCGTCAACCCGGCCTGGGCGCACAATCTGCGGGCCAACCCGCAGGCACACGTCGAGGTCGGCACCGACGCGTTCGACGTGACCGCACGCGAACTGCCGGCATCCGAACGCGAGGAGTTGTTCCCCAAGGTCACCGCCGTGGCGCCGGGGTTCGCCGAATATCAGTCCAAGACCAGCCGGGTGATTCCGCTGTTCGAGTTGCAGCCCGCCTAGCTCGTCGAGCAATGCGGCGTGCGGT
>DASZLQ010000121.1:0-6098 GCA_035552295.1 Mycobacterium sp.
GGGGTGGTCGTCATGCTTCAGGTTTGCACCCCGTCACTAGCTATAAGCTGGGAAGCGGCTGTCGCGCGAATATGAAATCAAGTGAACTCACCGGGTTCGACGGTTGTTGGGCGCCTCAACTCAACGCGGGCATCTTCGGTCGCCACACCCGGAATCGATGAATTGCGTGGCGTACTCGCGCAGTGGTTCGGGATCGAGCCGCTATTTCGAACTGATTTCGTCCTGGTATTTCTTGGCCATGTGCTCGACGGCCTGCAGCTGCGACTGCGCGAGGCCTTCGCGCACCTGGCCGGCGCGCGCCGCGGCATCCAGCGTCGGCTGCGCCTGACCCTGGAAGTGCGGCATGACTTCGGCGGCGAACAACTCGGCCGAGCGTTTGGTTGCCGCCGGGTTGGCCCACTCGTGGCCCATCTGCAGCATGCAGCCGAAGCCGCCGGATTGATCCCACAGCCGCTGCACCTGTTCCCGCGCCCGCTCGGGCGTGCCGATGACACCTGCGCCGTTATCGTTGATGACGTCGATCATCTCGTCGAGCTGCTCTCCCGGCATCGTCATCTGCGGGAAGGCGGCCACCTTCTGGAAGTAGTTGAACCACGACTCGATGCCGAATTTCACATCGGCGCGTGCCTGCGCGTCGGTCTCGGCGATGTGGAACGGCCCGACCAGGCTCCAGTTGTTGCGGTCGACTTGGGTGCCGAAGGCCGCCGCGCGCTCCTCGACGATGCCCCAGTGATACGAAAGCGCGTTGAAGCCCTCGATCGTCAGCGTCGCCCCGATGGAGAGCAGGCCGATGCCGTGCTTGCCGGCCAGCCGTGCCCCCGTCGGTGAGGCAACCGCGGCCACCGCCACCGGGATCCGGCTGGCGGAATACGGGGCAAGCTGCAACTTGGCTTCGAATAGCTGGTGTGTGGCGGTTTTGGCGCTCACCGTTTCGCCCGCCAGCAACCGAACGACGATGTCGAGGTTGGTTTCGAGAAGCTCGCGCGTGTCGGTGGGGTTTAGTCCGATCATCGCCGAGTCGGTGGGCAGCGAGCCCGGTCCCATCCCGCCGATCACGCGACCGTGGGTGAGGTGATCCAGCAGCATCAAGCGGTCGGCAACCCAAAGCGGGTTGTGGTACGCGAGCGAAATGACGCCGGTTCCAAACCGAATCCGCTTGGCGCGTTCGGCAGCGGCGGCGATGAAGATCTCCGGTGAGCTGATGATCTCGCTGCCGGCCGAATGGTGCTCGCCCAACCACACTTCGTCGAAGCCGAGTGCGTCAAGATGCTCGATGAATTCCAGGTCACGTTGTAAAGCAAGCGTGGGGTTTGTGCCTGCGGGATGGAATGGGGCGATGAAATAACCGAACCTGAGCTTGGCCATTGAGGTCCCTTTGCAATCGAGTTGTCCGAACCATAACCCGACTGCCGCGATCGGCCCTAGGCCACTTGAGATACATCTTCGGCTCGCTCAGCCGGTGGGGCCAGGTCAGCATGGCCCCACCGGCTCGGGAGCAAGTCTTGGCCTCGTCGGTGCTTTACCGCACGCTCAGAAGCAGGCGCACGATCACGGATATCCGCCGCAGACGTTGCCGACGCAACCGCCTCCGCCACCCGGTCCGCCGCCGCCCGTCGGGCCACCCGGGATGCTGCCGCCTCCGCCGCCGGGTCCGCCACCGCCCGTGGGGCCACCCGGGATGCTGCCGCCTCCGCCGCCGGGTCCGCCACCACCGGTGGGGCCACCGGGAACGGTGCCGCCGCCACCACCCGGACCGCCGCCACCTGTGGGACCGCCACCGCCGGTGCCTGGAGCAGTGGTTGGCGCGGGCGCCACGCTGGACGAAGGAGTGGTCGTTGGTGTCGTGCTACTGCTTGGCCCTTTATTGCCGCCTCCCCCACACCCAACCGCTAGGACGAGCACGGCGGCACCGCCGAGAAGCGCGGCAGCAGTTCTGGCTTCGGATCTCATCAGATTCCCCACTTTCCACTCGCGCCACTTTTGTCCGGTCCACCTGTCGTACCCCGGCATGACTCGGTGCAAACAGGACTGGAGCAGTGAGGATGGGAGCCTGTCGGCGGTGAATCCGGCGTGCCGACTGAATTCGCCAGCAAATCCCGCGGGGGAACGGGCTGGACGGCTAGATGGCCCAGAACGGCGCTCGGCCGTTGGATCGCGAAGGGACTCAACGGCCCCGAGTTGCACTCGGGACTTAGCAGTTGGCGCCGGGAATGCAGCCGGTAAGGGTGGCCGTATGAACGCCGACGTGACCTGCGGGAGCGACCGTATCGGGATGCGCGGGCGCCATGCTGGTGGACCGGTGCGTCGTTGCGGTCGATCCGCTGCCCACCGGGCTAACCCCAACACCGCCGAATCCGACCGACAGAGCAAGCGCTGCTGCGCCACCGAACATCGTGATCGCCGTCTTGGCTGGTGCCTTCATCAGCCTCTCCTCTCCTGCGCGAGCGTTTGTTACAGGAAATTTCCGTTTGTTAATAGCTAATCATACACCTATGCAACTATTACCACAGGCAAGCTGGCGCAGGCAAGCGAACGCACGGACCTGCGTTAGGTCCGAGAACGGATTGTTGGGAGGACAGTCAGACCGCTCGCGGACGGCAGAGCACACCAGCGCCGGACGTCACCGGCGCTGGTGCGGGAGGTCGCCCGCTACCCTTCCTTGGTGATCAGCTTTCGCAGCGCTACGCGGTCGGGCGTGAGCAGCTCGGCTATGCGCGGCTGGTTCACCTCGGCGACGATGATTTCGCCTACCTCCTGATTGACCTCGCTGAAGATGCCGTGGGACTTCATCTTGGAAGTCTGATACTGGTTGTCCTCGGTCGGCGTGACGTAGTAAACCGCATCGGCCTTGAAGCGGTGGACGAGCCAGAGGTGGATCAAGGTCATCAGCCGCTTCTGGCGGAGCTTCTCAGCGAAGGTGTTCTGATCGCGCACGGTCAGGATGCTGCGGCCGTGGCGATCCTTTATGGGATCGAACACGACGTTGGCCAGCTGCTCGTCCCCGTGGCCGTAGATCCCGAGCACGAGCACATCAGAGCCGGCACGCCGGGGCCGCAGTTGCACGCGCAGCTTCTCGCCGAGCTGGTAGTGCTCGCTCCACAGTGCCAGCCACTCCTCTAGCAGCTTCTTCGGCACCTCGGTCTGCACGAGATGCTGAAGCTGGGTCGAGCCCTTACCCATGGCCTTGGTGGTCGCCGTGCGGCCCGAGGAGGCGGCCAGCGCGGCGTCGCTGCGTGGGCCACCGACCAGAGTTTGCGGTGTGCGGTAGGGAGACTCGACGAGGCGCATCTTGCGCTGCAGGCGAGCCAGCGCCAGCATGCCGTCCTGCCGCAGCGCGGTGGCGAACTCCTCCGCGGCGACGCCGTCGATCTGGTGTCCGCCGTAGGTGATGAAGTTGAAGACGAAGCCCATCTTGCCGAGCTCTTCGGGGAAGCGCTTCATCTCCTCATCCGTCATGCCGGTGGTATCCCAGTTGAACGACGGCGAGAGGTTGTAGGCGAGCATCTGGTCCGGGAATTCGGCATGGATCGCCTCGGCGAATTGCCGGGCGTCGGCGAGATCTGCGGTTTTGGTTTCCATCCAAAGGATGTCCGCGAACGGCGTCGCGGCGCGCGACTTGGCAATCGCATAAGGTATGCCGCCGCGGATCTGATAGTAGCCCTCGGGTGTTTTGGCCAGCTCGCAGTCCCACGGCGGGTTCAAGCCCAGCTCCTTGGCCTTTTCCCGCGCAGTGTACAGCGATGCACGCTCGGCGAACCGGCGCCAGTCTTGGGGGCTCATGTCGGCGGGTTCGTCCTCGCTCTCGCCGAATTCGAGCACCTCCGCCACGGCTTCACCGTAGGTCATCAGCCCGGCGTCGTCCTCCCACGCGGCCACAAACCGCGACTCGACTTGATCGAAGAGATCGTCGATCGATTGTTGGCCGTCCTCCCGCCAGGCATTGACCGCGTCGGAGACCAGCCCCTGGATGCCTTGGCGCTCGAGCCAAGCGCTGGCGATCGCGTACTCGCCGTCGGCGAGGGCGTAAAGAAGGTGGCCATTGAGTTCCTTGACGCCCAGCTCGTAGAAACGTCGCACCAGAGCCAGGAAGCAGGCCTTGTAGGAAGGAATATCCAGGTTGGTCGCGCCAAGGAGGAACGGCTGATCGCGCTCGTCGGCGCGGCTGTCAATCAGGTTGGCCGCTTCCGCGTCGGTGCGGGCGACGATAATCCCGGGCACCCGCATGACGTCGAGCTGGAACCGGGCCGCGTTGAGTCGCTTGATCTGTTCGTCGGACGGCACCAAAACTTTGCCGCCCTGGTGGCCGCACTTCTTGGTGCCCGGCCGCTGGTCCTCGATGTGATATCCCGGCACGCCGACCTCGACGAAGCGGCGGATCAAGTTGCGCACGTGCGGGTCACCGCCGTGGCCGGTGTCGGCGTCGGCAATGATGAACGGCCGGTAGTCGTATTCCTTGGCCGCCGCGCGCTGCTGCTCACTCATGTGCAGACGCAGGTACCGCTGGTTGCGGTCGGCGGTGAGAAGCGCGCGCACCAGGACCGCGGCGTCGTCGGGGACCTGGCTCAACGGGTAGCTGGCTAGGTCGGGCCCCGGGTCTTCGGTGGTCGAACCTTTGGCCGAAGTTGCCCAACCACCGAGGTAGACCCCTTCGATGCCCATCCGCTTCATGCTCACTGCCTGCCCGGGCGAGTAGGGCCCGAACGTCGTGATGCTCTTTTTGGCGGCGAACAGCTCACGCAGGCGCTTGTAGAAGGCCCCCGCCGCGTCACGTGCCACGGTGTAGTCGGTGGGAATGGTGCCGCGTTGCTCTACTACCTGGCGGGCGGTGTAGAGGCGAATAATCCCGGCAAAGCGCGGGTCATCGAAGTATCGCTGGGTGGCGGCGACGTCTTGTTCGAATGGTGCGGGAACCTCGGTGTCCGCGTCGATGATGGCCATGAAAGTACGCTCCTCTTCAGCACGAGTCCGCTGGATGTGAGTCTATCCCCGGACAACACGGTTCAATCACCGGTAGACAGCGCGCTTCGCGGGTATGGGTGGACGGACGCACATCGCGTTTCGACGTGGGAACGGCTCAGGCCTGAAATAGCGTGGCGCCGAACATGATAGACATCGCGGCGGCCATCGTTGCCTGAGCCGGCGTAATGACCGAACGCCACCAACCGTAGGTCGACCCGTCCGTGCGCTTTACTCCGAAACCGGATGTCCAGAAGGCCGCGGCGAACAAGAAGCCGACGAACCAGAACCAGTTGATTGCCGCGATCCAGCTCGGTGGCCCGGCGCTGGTCGGCACATCCCTGTCAGCCATATCCATGTGCATGTGGAGGTCCGTCGACGACTGGGTTGGCAACAGGAGCCCGTGGATGAACGCATACATCCAGACCATTGCCAGCATCATCAGGGCGTGATATCCGTACACCGTCCGTAGCGGGACCGTTTCAGCTGGAACAAGGGCCAAGGTCACGAACCACAGGGCCGCCAAGAAAAAGAACACCGCGGGTCCTGTCGCGGGTACCTGTGCGCCCCATGGCCAGACCATCACCGCCATCGCGATTGCCATCACGAAATGCAATCCACATCGGACGACCTCGGTCCACGATCGATGCCGGCTCACGACCGCGAACCCCCATGCGGCGGCGCTCAGCGCGGACAGGCCAGTAATGACCCAACGAAGCACTATGTCATCGATCATGCAAAGCGACACCCTGGATCAAGTCCGTGGCTCTCCGTTCGTTGTGGATCCGTGTGACCGACGTGGGTGCCCGCGCTTAGCCGGACGGTAAGCCCGCTCTTGCTGTCAACCAATTCCGCTGGCGACGAATGAACTCCGCGTCGACGATTTTCCCGTGACCGGGGACGTAGATCGCATCGGGTCCACCGATCGCGAGCAGCCGATCAAGGGTTGCCGGCCAGGCGGCCACATCGGAATCGGCGTCGATTGCGGGGTCAGCGGACTCCTCCACAAGGTCACCCGTGAACACTACGGCCCGGCCATCGTCACCGTCTGCGGGGCCAGGCGCTATCACGACCAAGTCCGAAGTGGTGTGGCCACCGCCCAGGTAGGCGATCGTTGCACTGCGGTCGCCGAGATTGATGAC
>DASZLQ010000122.1:0-7421 GCA_035552295.1 Mycobacterium sp.
ATTGTCCGGACAAGATAATGACGTGCACTCATTAGAGAGCATGATTCTCTCACGACCGCCAGCACGTCAAGGCCTGAATGCACTTTGGGGCTGCCTATTGTCTGGACTATTGGCTGATTGCTATGGTGCGAACAGTGATAGCCGGAACCGGATTGTCGCACCGCGCGAGCCGCTACTCGACCGCGAGTCAGCCCAGCCTCGCCGAAGGCTGGAGCCTCGAGCGGGTCACCCCGCCCAGCCGGCTCTTCGGGGCCAACGGCCTGCGCACCGGGGCGGACGGCCGGGTCTACATCGCGCAGGTGACCGGCAGCCAGATCACTGCGCTCGACCCGGCGACCGGTCGGCTGGACACGATCAGCGCCAAGGGTGGCGACATCGTCGCGCCCGACGACGTGGCCTTCGACCCAAGCGGCAACCTTTACGCCACCGAAGTCATGGACGGACGGGTGAGCATGCGCGACGCCGCCGGGCGCACCCGGGTGCTGCGCGACGACATCCCGTCGGCCAACGGCATCACCTTTCACCGCGGCCGGCTGTTCATCGGCGAGTGCCGCGAAGGCGGGCGCCTGCTCGAACTCGACCTGAACGGCGGCGCGCCGCGAGTGCTGCTGGAGAACGCGCCGTCGCCCAACGCCCTGGAGGTCGGGCCCGACGGCTTGTTGTATTTCCCGTTGATGGGGGCCAACGAGATCTGGCGTATCGACCCCGAAGGCGGTGTCCCCGAACGAGTTGCCGGCGATCTTGGCATCCCCGACGCCGTGAAGTTCGATTCCAGCGGCTGCATCGTGTCGACCCAGGTGCACAGCGGCCAGGTGCTGCGCATCGATCCGCGCAGCGGCGAGCGCACCGTGCTGGCGGCGCTGAATCCCGGGCTGGACAACCTCACCTTCGTGGGCGAGCGGCTGTTCGTCTCCAACTTCACCGGCGAGATCACCGAAATCCTCAGCGGCGGAGAGTCCCGAACCGTGCTGCCGGGTGGGCTGAACTGGCCGCTGGATCTGGCGGTCGGCGCGGACGGCAATCTCTACATCGCCGACGGAACCTACTTCTACGTCCTGGGCGCCGATGGCACACCGCGGACCGTCGGAATGTTGCTCAGTCCCGGATATCCGGGCTTCCTGCGCGGCCTCGTCCCGACGGGAGCAGGCGAGTTCGTCGTCACCACCTCCAATGGTCAGGTTTCGCGATATCGCCCGGCCACCAACGAAAGTGAGGTGCTTGCAGAGGGTTTCGACCAGCTCTACGGCGTGGCAATAGCTCCCGCCGGCAACGTCGTGGTGGCCGAATTCGGTGCGGGACGGGTGCTGTCCATCCGGCCCGGCCTCGTCGAGGTGCTCGCGTCCGGACTGAGCGATCCGGTCGGCGTGGCAATCGCTCCCGACGGGGCATGCCTGGTCTGTGAAGCAGGTGGCGGGCGCGTAGTCAAGCTGGACGGCACCGGCACCCTGGTGGACGGCCTGCAGCGGCCCCAGGGCATCCTCGTGCACGACGGGCAGATCTACATCGTCGACGCCGGCGCCAAGGAGCTGATCGCGTTCGACCCGGGGACCGGGACGCGGCGCACAATCGCGTCGGAGTTGCCGGTGGGCGCGCCGCCGGGTGTGATCCCCAAGCCGCTGCTCGGATTGCCGCCCTTCTCCGGACCGCAGGGCCCGTTCGCCGGCATCGCCGCAGGGCCCGACGGCACTCTGTATGTTTCGGCGGACGCCGAAGGCAGCGTGCTGGCCCTGCGCCGAGAAGACGCTGGGGACTGAGTTGCCGGAAACCAAAGTCGTCGATCACCGCTACCTCCAGGTCGCGCGCACCTTGCGGAAAGAAATCGTGGACGGTGTGTATCCGGTGGGCTCGCAATTGCCGACCGAACACGAGCTGTGTGAGCGGTTCGCGGTCAGCCGCTACACCATTCGCGAGGCACTGCGACGACTGCGCGAAGACAACCTGGTGTCGTCGCGCCCGCGAACCGGGACCCTCGTCGTACCGCGACCGTCGTCGGACTCCTACGTTCAACACGTCATGTCGATCAACGACCTGCTGGCCTTTGCGACCGACACGCACTTCGCGATCGAATCCGTCGCGATGGTCACGATCGACGATGAGCTGGCGCTGCGAACAGGGCTGACCGCCGGCGAGCAGTGGCTGACCGTTCGTGGTTACCGGCAGGCGGAGGGCACTGAACCATCGGAGTCCGCGCTGTGCCGCACCGAGTACTACATCAGCCGCGCGTTCGCCGCGGTCGGCAGGCTGTTGCAGCGCCACGACGGCCCCATCTTTCCACTGATCGAAGACCTCTTCGGCCTGAGTATCGTTGAGGTTCATCAGGAAATCGCGGCAGTACTCATCCCAGGCGCACTGGCGGGCGGCCTCCACGTCGAGGCCGGAACGCCGGCGCTACAGGTGCAACGCACCTACACGACCTCTGACGGGCAGGTCGCCCAGGTCACCATCAACACCCACCCCGCGTCCCGCTTCCGTCACTCCATGACGATGCGGCGCATGAAAGGCTAGCTGGCATTACTGCCATGCCAACACATCACGACCGAAAACTCATCGGCGACCGTTGGGTTCGATGGGACGACGCACGCGCCGCCGACGCGTATGCCCGCGGCTGGTGGGTTCGCGCCACGCTGGCCGACGCGCTGCGCGATGCCGCACAGCGGACGCCGCAGCGAGTGGCACTGGTCGACGGCGACCGCCGGCTGGACTGCCAGAGCCTTTGTCAGCAGGCGACGACGCTGGCGCACGCATTGCACGCTCGCATCCCCCCGGGCAGCGTGGTGTCTTTTATGTTGCCCAACTGGCATGAGGCAGCGGTGATTTACCTGGCCGCGACGCTCGCGGGAATGGCGGCCAACCCGATCCTGCCGTCCATGCGGGACCGCGAACTGCGTTTCATCCTGGAAGACGCGGACAGTCGCATGATCTTTGCCCCATCGCATTTCGGGCGCTATGACTACACCGCGATGTTGCGCCGGGTGACCTCTCAGCTGGAATCGCCGCCGGATGTCGTGGTGGTGCGCGGGGATCCCGGTGATCATCAGATCCCGTTCGCGACATTGCTCACACAGCAGACCGTCACCAGAAGCTTGCCTGCGCTGAACCCCGACGCGGTGCGCATGATCCTGTATACCTCCGGAACCGCCGGGCGCCCGAAAGGTGTGCTGCACACCCATAACTCGATTTATGCGCTGATCCGCCAGATAGGTCATCACTGGCTCGTCGAGGACGGCGACGTCTTCCTGGTCGCATCTCCCGTCGCACATATCGGTGGTTCCATCTACGCGTTCGAATGCCCACTGTTGCTGGGCACCACCGCTGTGCTGATGGATCGCTGGAACGGCGACGACGCAGTCAAGCTCATGCAAACCGAACGGTGCACTCATATGGCCGGGGCAACACCATTTCTGGAGCAGTTGCTCACCGCGGCACAGCGGGCGGGTACCCACCTACCCGACTTGAAGCTGTTCGTCTGTGGCGGTGCATCGGTACCACCGTCGTTAATCCACAGAGCAGCAGCGTATTTCGAGTCAGCGGTGGTCACCCGGGTGTACGGCTCGACAGAAGTGCCAGTCACGACAATCGGCGCTCCACTGCACCGCGGTCACGCCGCTGACACCGACGGACACATCGGCTTGGCCGACATCAAACTCGCCGCCCGCAACGCCGACGCCGACGCCGGGGAGATCTGCGTGCGCGGACCGCAGATGCTGGTTGGCTATCAGCATCCCGAAGACGAAGCCGAATCGTTCGACGCCGAGGGATACTTCCGCACCGGAGATCTGGCACGCTGGGTCGACGACGAGTACCTCGTTGTGACAGGACGCGCCAAAGACATCATCATCCGCAATGGCGAGAACATCTCGCCCAAGGAAGTCGAGGACATCTTGACCAACCATCCCGGTATCGCCGAGATCGCCATCGTCGGCCTACCCGACGACCGCACCGGAGAGCGGGCGTGCGCGGTTGTGGTGCCTTCGGCGACCCCGGATCCCGAACTGGACATCGCCGGATTGCGCTCCTTCCTCGAGCAGGAGGGCGTGGCGCGGTTCAAAGTGCCCGAGCAGGTGGTTATTTGGGATGTCCTGCCGAAAAACGACGCGGGGAAAATATTGAAGCACCAGATCAAGGCGGCACTGATGAAAGCAGACCAGTGACATGCAAGTAGCGATCGTAACCGGGGCAACCGGTGGGATCGGCTTCGGTTGCGCAACAAAACTCGCCGAGATGGGCATGGCGGTGCTGGCGACGGGACGGAACGAGGACAAGCTCGCCGAATTGGCGCGCGCCTTGCACAAGATCGCTGCCGACCCGGATCGGGTGGCCACCCACTCCGCCGATCTCACCGAGGACGACGCACCCAAACGCATCGCGGACCTCGCCGTTGCCCGATGGGGGCACATCGACTTCCTGATCAATATCGCCGGGATCGGCAGTCCCAAGCCAGTGCACGAGACCGACGACGAAGCACTGGACCGTTTCCTCGGTTTGATGCTGCGGGCACCGTTTCGCCTGATTCGCGAGGTGCTGCCGCACATGGGGCCCGGGTCGGCAATCATCAACGTCACCTCGACCTTCGCTGTGGTAGGGGGCCTTCATGGCGGCGCCTATTCCGCGGCCAAGGGTGGGCTCACCGCACTGACCACGCACATCGCCTGCCAATACGGATCGCAGGGAATTCGGTGCAACGCAGTGGCTCCCGGGGTCATTCAGACTCCGATGACCGAACATCGCTTGCAGGACGAACGGTTCCGGCGGATCAACACCGAGATGACGCCGCATCAGCGTTTGGGGACCGTCGAGGACGTCGCGAGCACCGTGGCGTTCTTGTGTTCTCCGGGCGGTTCCTTCATCAACGGCCAGACGATCGTCGTCGACGGCGGTTGGAGCTCTACCAAATACCTCTCGGAACTGGCGCTCACCTCGGAGTGGAAAGCCCGCTGATCAAGCGGATTCAAAGTGCCGACGGATGCCTGACAGCATCGCGATATGCGCCTTGACCGCCTCGCGGGTAGTCACCGGGGCCAGTAGCCGGGGCGCCGTTATCCGGATTCGCTCGGTGACACGGGTTCCGCCGCCCGCCGGCTCGAAACTCACCGTTCCACGCAGGTGCACCCCGGGGGATTGATCGGCCTCGGTCATCACGTCGCCGACCGCGGGCACATGTAGCCGCGCCCGGTATGTGATCCGGATGGCGAACGGCCCCAGCGGAATTCGGTCGATCACGCGATAGCTTTGGCGGTATCCGTCCGGGGTTTCGGTGCGGGACAGCGCTTCCACGGACACAATCAACGGATGGAGAAGCTTGATGTTGTCCAGGTCCACATACAAGTCGCGGACCTCATCGGGCGGCGCGGGCACTTCTTCTGTCATCGTCCGCTCGGCGTGGGTCGTCCACCAGCTCATAGCTGACAAACTAGCCCGGCGCGACGGCCGGGCTTACCGTGGACCTGGCCATCATCGAGTGAGCGGAGACGACATGGGCAACGCGATTGAAATCGGCACCGGAGTGGTTGAGCGCTACCTGGAGTGCCTGGGCGCCCATGACTGGGACGGACTGGCCGACACCATTGCCGACGAGGACTTGATCCGGGAGGGCCCATTCTGCGATCGCGTCGACGGCAAGGCACACTACGTCGCCTACCTGCGAAAGGTGTGCACCAACCTGCAGGGCCATCGGTTGGAGGTACAGCGGGTCTCACACGTGGACACCCGGCGTTCCTTCGCCGAGCTGACCGAGACGTTTGAGATTGACGGCGTTGCCACCACGTGGCCGGAATGCATCCTGTTCGAGCAGGGAGACGACGGTTTGATTGCTCGCGTCAGCGTGTTCTTCAAGCAGCCTGGGGCCGACACGCAGTGATGCCTGAGGGGCGAACTATTCCCTCACTCGCGGAATTGACCTAACGTGTCATGGGTGGAGGCAGACGGAACCCCGGAGTCGGTGCCGGTCGAGAAATTGCACTCGGGCGACCCGATCACCGATTGTGGTCAGCGGTACATTGTTCTCGAATCCAAAGCCCTCGGCGACAGTTGCGTCGTTCTCGAGCTAGAGTCCAGAGTGGACCACCAGCTGCAGGTCATAGAGAAGTCGTTCCCGGCTGGGTACCAGGTTGGCAGGGCAAACCACCGAATTCTGTAGACCGAATTTCCTGCATCCGATAATGCGCGAGTAGCCGATCGACGGCTACCGCGCATTCGTGTTTCGGGCCGAGACCGCCAATTGCGAATTCATGCCGGGCGGGTAAGTCAGGTGCGCGGCGGACGTTGATCGTTGGGATCGTTGGGGTCCGGCTCGCCAAACCATCGTGACGGCTCGTGCTCGCCGTATGCGTCGTGCCAGTCCCACCATTCGTACGGCGCAGTCTGCCTGTAGCCCTCCGGCGAATCCTCCCAATTTTCCTGGCGCCCAAGGGCCGTCATGTCGAGGAAGCTCCAGGTGTTGCCCAGTGCCTCGTCGCCGCGGTTGTTGATGAAGTAGGTGCGAAACACCCGGTCGACGTTGTGAATGAAGGCGTTGGTGCCGTGCCATTCGTCGACGCCGAAGTCGGCGTCGAAGCTATCGGTAATGGTGTACCACGGCATCTTCCAGTCCATCCGCGCCTTAAGGCGCTCGATGTCGGATTGCGGCGCCCGCGAGGCGAACACCAGCGTGGTGTCGCGGGCGTTGAGATGTGCGAGGTGCCCAATATGGTCAGCGATCATCGAGCAGCCCCGGCAGCCGTGATCGGGCCAGCCGTCGATATCGGGCCCGTAGAAGGCACGATAGACGATCAGCTGACGCCGACCCTGAAACAGGCCCAGCAGGTTGACCCTCCCCTCGGGTCCGTCGAACTCGTACTCGGAGTCCACGGCCGTCCATGGCATTCGCCGGCGCAACGCCGCCAGCGCGTCACGGGCCCGGGTGACCTCCTTTTCCTTCACCAGCAGCTGCTGGTGCGCAGCATCCCACTCCTGGGCCGACACGATCGGGGGTGTGTTCATCGCGGTGTTCATGTGGGTTGTCCGCCTTTCCGGTTGGGTGGCGTCAGGCCAGCGAAGACAGGCCCGAGGATGTGAGTAGGTACGAATCACCGTCCCGGGGGTCGCCGATGGCGATCTCCAGTATCGACCGGCCGGCTTGCTCCGCGGTGAGTGCGGGACCGCCGGCTCGCACGAATGTGTCAACATCGACACCTTGCCGCTCGGCGTAAGCCGCGACGGCCTGGGCACCCAGATCGGTGGCCGGTGTCAACCGCGGCAGAACCGACACGAAGCTGATCCCCAGACCGGCACGTTGCGATTCGATGGCGGCGTAGCTGGTGATGAACCTGACGGTCGACTTCGCGCCCGCGTAACCACCGCTGAGCGGTGACCCGTTGAGCGCGGCGCCGCTGGACATCACGATCACCGAGCTGCCCGGCGCCAGTGGGCGCTGCAGCGCATGG
>DASZLQ010000123.1:0-10190 GCA_035552295.1 Mycobacterium sp.
TCTGCGCGATCGGGCCCGCGACCACGATGCCGGCATTGCTGAAGACGACGTCAACCTGGCCGAGCAGGCGGAAAGCCTCATCCGCGAGGTGAACCATCTCGTCGAGATGCCGGACGTCGCACATCACGCCGTGCGCGTCAATCCCTTCGGCTTGCAGCCGTCCCACAGCCTGTTCCAGCGCAGGTTTATCGACGTCGGCAAGCAAAACGCGCGCTCCGCGGCGAGCGAACTCGGTGGCAGTGGCGAATCCGATACCACTCGCTCCGCCCGTGATGACCGCCCCGCGTCCCTCGAATCCGTCCATATGACGGACTCTATTTCAGGCAGCTACCCGCATCGACCGGCAGGGTGACACCCGTGATGTAGCGCGACTCGTCGGAGGCCAAGAACAGCACCGCATTGCTGATGTCCACCGGATCCACCCACGGAATCGGCAGCGTGTGGAACATCTGACAGATCGGGGCCATGTCGTCGGGACCCGGATTCTCCAAATCCGGCCGGAACAACTTCCAGGTCCCCTCGTTCATGATCATCGGGGTGCTGACATGTGTGGGGTTTACGGTGTTCACGCGAATCATGTGCTGCCCCAACTCCATTGCGAAGGACCGCATGATGCCCACCACACCGTGTTTGGCCGCGACATAGCTGCCGCAGTGGGGGTAGGCCTTCAGCCCGCCGACCGAGCTGGTCAAAACGATCGAACCGCCGTTGCCGCCCGCGATCATATGTGGCACAGCGGCTTTCACCGACTTCCAGACGCTCGACAGGTTTACGTCGATCATTTCCTGCCAGTCGTACTCGGAGGTCTTGTCCAACGTGTCGCCGCCATTGCCGATCCCCGCGTTGGCCACGATGATGTCTAGCCGGCCCAACTGCTCCACGCCGCTATCCACCGCGGCTTTCAGTGCGTCGTAATCGCGTACATCGACTTCGGCCGTGAAGATTCTGCGGTTAAGGCCCTTGACCAGGTCGGCGGTCTCGGCCAAGTCCTCGGGTGTCGACGCCGGGATGGTGGTGTTCTGCACGATCGGCTTACAGACGTCGACGGCGATGATGTCGGCGCCCTCTTCCGCCAACCGCACCGCGTGGCTGCGGCCCTGACCGCGCGCCGCCCCGGTGATGAAAGCGACTTTGCCCTCAACACGTCCAGTCATGGCTACCTCAATTCGTTGATCGACACGTCTTAGTGGAGAACGGCCGGCATTGTCTCCCATCCCCGCACGGTGGAAGTCGGGGACAGCTTGCACTCGGAGAGGTCGACGTCCCATTCCGGAAAGCGCTTCAAGATCTCCTCGAGCGCGATCCGGCCCTCGAGGCGGGCCAGCGCCGAGCCGAGGCAGTAATGGGTGCCGACGCTGAACGTCAGATGCTGGCGTGGCTCGCGTCGGATGTCGAAAACATCTCCGTCCGGCGGGAATTGGCGATGGTCGCGGTTGGCCGCGCCGACGATCATCATCATAACGCTGCCCTCGGACACGCGCCGGCCGTAGTACTCGACCTCACGGGTCACGTACCTGGCCACGTGTGGCGCCGGCGGTTCGTAGCGCAGCAACTCCTCGATGGCCGCGGGAATGAGCGTTCGGTCGGCGACCAGATCGCGCCGCTGGTCGGGGTGTTCGGCCAGCACCTTTCCGGTCCACCCGATGAGCCGGGTGGTGGTTTCGTTGCCGGCACCGGACACCACACTGATATAGGTGAGCAGCTCGTCGCGGCGGAGTCGGCGGACCGTCCCGGTCTCGTCCTCGAACTCGACGTGAAGCAGTTCGGTCATGATGTCGTCGGAAGGATGCTGAGCGCGCCAGTCGATGAATTGGCCGAAAAACTCGCCGTTCATCATGTTTTCGGCCGTGGCGTCCATGGGCTTGCCGGCTTCGGTACGCAAATTGGCGTTGGCGCGATCGCGTGCGGCTTCTTGGAACTGCTCGGGGACACCGAGCAGCATCCCGATCACCCGCATCGGCATCTGCGCGCCAAGGTCGGCGACGAAGTCGAACCGGTCCGTGCCAACCAGCGGATCCAAACTGTGAGCACAGAATTCGCGGATCTTGGATTCCAGCTCGTTGATCTTGCGCGGCGTGAACATCCGAGACAGCAACTTTGCGGTGAATGTCGTGGATCGGTGGGTCCTCGAACAGCACTACCCCCGACGGGATCTCGATGTTCGCCTTGATGAGCTCGAGTATTGCGCCCCTGGCCGAACTGAACGTCTGGAAATCGACCAGCGCGTCATCGACATCGGCGAAGCGACTCAGCGCGTAGAAGTCGTGCTGCTCGTTGTAGTACAGCGGAACTTCCTCGCGCAGCCGCCGAAACATCTGATACGGGTCGGCGTTCAGCTCCACGTCGTACGGGTCGAAGTACACATCGCTGGCCGCGCTGACTGTCACGGGTAATCAATCGCCTCTCGCCGGAACCGCGTTCGCCCCGTCCCCCAGGGGATCGCCGATCGTGTCGCCTGAGAACTCTGTCATCGGCACCAAGCAGTGTCAACGACGAATCCGTTTTGGCTATTTGTAATTCTAAATATTAGAGAATCTGATTCTCACAAGGCAAGTCGCGTGCGATAGTTGCTCACATCAACCTTGCGGCAATGCGCTGCTATTGCGCTGCGCTCACGCGTGCTGGCCGACGAATCCGTGTGAGCAGAAGTCCCACACCTCGTCGGCGCTGATGGGATGGATCGTCGCGTCGTCGGAGCCGCCGCTGGACTGAGCGATGAACATGACCGTCTGCATCGTCATGGCGGCCACCCGCTTGGGGTTGACCTCCGCGCGCAACTCGCCCGCGTCGCTGGCCGCCTCCATGAGTTCTGTCAGCAATGCCACGAGCGGCGCGTGCGCGACCTTGACCTCGGCCGGATGCGTCACCAGCAACCGCGGCGCAAAGTCGGTGAACAGCGGCCGTTTTGCCGTGGGATCCGGTCGTGAGGCCTCATACAACAGCTCGACGGCAACCTTGAGCCGCTCGAGCGGATCGGTATGGCTTTCCGTGGCGGCGCGGATCTGATCGGCTGAGCGGCTCAGCGCATCTTCGAACAGCGCGAGCAGCAGTTCGTGCTTGCCGTCGAACTGCAGGTAGAAGCTCCGCAATGACTGGCGGGAGCGGTCCACAACCTCCTGGACGGTGAAATCCGTGCTGCCCTTTTCGATGATGATGGCCTGCGCCGCGTCCAGGAAGCGCTGAACGCGCTGCGCGGCTCGCAGTTTCGCGGTCTTGATCGACCGCTCGACGGCGCGCTGTTTCCAGGCCGGCTCTTCGCTTGGGCTGGTCACGAGCGGCTCAGACGATTGCCGCGAGGGGAGAACATGATTGGACTCTACCGGAGAACGCCGTGACATCTGTGCGCTCGACCCCCTCACGGACGACGTGTCGGAGATTGTAACTTTCTTACGACGAGAATACTATTCTCTTACACGCGTGTATGGAAGCGGAATCGAAAGAGCGACCTGCGCCGTCAACGGAAACCTTGATCTACCCCTTGATCTACGGTGTCCCGCACGCGCTAGAAACCTTCAGGGAGTGCTGTGCGGCTGACCTTTGACGCCGATATCGAGGCGTTCCGCGCTGAATTCGTGGCTTTCCTCGACACCCATCTGCCGTCGGAAGCCGAAGCATTCGAGCGGCCGCGGTCCAGTTCGCACATTCCGGAGTGGGCCCGCCGCTGGCAACGGTTGCTGTTTGACAGCGGGTGGCTGTTGCCGGGCAATCCGCCGGAGTTTGGTGGACGAAACGCCACCTTGTTGCAGCAATACGTCTACCTCGAGGAGTTGTCGCGGCGGCGGATTTATCAAAGCTTCAATCCGCAGGGCGTGGGCATCATCGCGGCCTCGTTGTTGACGTTTGGCACTCCAGCGCAGAAACAGCGCTGGGCCGTGCCGATTCTGCGCGCAGAGATCACCGCGTCGCTGGGCATGAGCGAACCCGGTGCGGGCTCGGATCTGGCGTCACTGAAAACACGGGCGGTGCGCTACTCGGATTCGCAAGGCGACTTCTTCGTGGTCAACGGGCAGAAGGTGTGGACGTCGGGTGCCCATGACGCTGATGTGCTTTTGACGTTCGTGCGTACGGATCCCGAGGCGCCAAAACACAAGGGCATCAGTGTCTTACTCATCCCGACCGATACCCCTGGTGTGGTGCGCCGTCCATTCGCTTCGGTGTCCGACAGCGAAGACATCGATTTCAATGAAGTGTTCTTCACCGACGTGCAGGTACCGGCCGAGAATCTGGTGGGGGAGGTCAACGAAGGGTGGCGGGTGGCAACCGGTTCGCTCGGTCACGAGCGCGCCATGTTGTGGATGGATTACGCCGAGATGTTGCACGCGCTGACCGTCGATTTCGGTCCGTCGGGACTACTGCAGCGCGATCTTTACGCAACCCTGGTGATGGATTGCTACGCGCTGCGACTCATGGGGTCGGCGGCTTTGGCCAAGGCGGCTCGCGGGGAAGAGGACGTGCCCGCCCAGTCGGTGCTCAAGCTGCTCGGTTCGGAGGCAATGCAACGAGCCTGTGAGGACGCGTTGAACGCCCAGGGCCCGGACGGGCTCGTGCTCCATGCGGTCACCGCGCCGTTGGCGCCGCTGAACCTGGACAGCCACTACGGCAGCTGGTTCGACCGGTACGTCCGCACCTTCGCCGCGACCATCGCCGGCGGGACTTCCGAGATCCAACGGAACATCATCGCCGAGCGCGTACTCGGCCTTCCGCGCAATTAGCCCGCGCAATCAAGGCTTTTGGGCGTCCAACCAGGCGGAGTACCCGATGGCGACAAGTCCGGCGACGATCGCCGCCGCCCCCAACACGATGCCGGCTATTGCGGCGCGGGGATTGCTTGCTTCGCGGCGCTGCACCCGCCGTTGGGCAACATCACCGGTCAGCACCGCTGCGATACCGAGGGGTACCCCGATCAGCAGCCAGCAAGTGCTGAGCGCGACCACGCCCAAGATCAGAGAAGCGACGCCGACCTGGTTTCGCGGTGCGCCGGGGTGACCCATGTCCGCCAATTCTAGGCGCCGCGGCACGGCCCGCGACCCCGAGCAACCAAACCGCTTAGAGGTGCGCCAGCCGCGGAGCATATCCTTTGGACCGCAAAGCCTTTCCCGCCTGCTGGGTCAGTTCTCGCGCGCTGCCGAGGAGCCCGTCGAGGACCAGCGCCCGTTTGACGTGGCGGTGCAGCGGGTGTTCGGCGGTGAAGCCGATACCACCGAGCACCTGCTGGCAGTGGCGCGTGGCGGAAAGCGCCGCCTGGCCGGCCGAGGCCTTGGCCAGCAGGCTGGCTAGGCCGTCTGGGTCGTCTGCTTCCGCAGTGACGGCGTGCAGAGTTGCCTCGGCCCCCTCGATCGCGACGAGTGTCTCGGCAAGCCGGTGCCGGATCGCCTGGAACGAGCTGATGTGCCGGCCGAATTGAACGCGATCCACGGCATGTTGGCGCGCCAGTGCGAGCATCGCCCGGCTGGCGCCGAGCAGCCACCAGCCCACAGCTCGCCGTCCGGCAGCTAACGCAGTCGGCGGCAACGAGTCTCCCCGCGACACCGAACGGATCGGAAGCTCGTCGTCGAGCGCCGAGCCGGAACCATCGCTGCGCTCCCACACCACCCAGCGTTCGCCGGCAAACAGCAGCGGCACGCTACCTCCTGGCGTACTGCCGGCCGCGCGCAGCACGACATCGTTCAGCACAGATGCGTGCGCGCCGGTCTCGCCGAGCAGCTGGAGCACCAAAGGGATTGCAATATCGGGGATTTCGTTGAGCATGTCGAGCCAGCCGAGGTCGGCCAGCGCCGCGTCCAGCTTGGCGCCCGTCGCTGCGATCATTGTCGTTCGCAGCGAATCGCCCAGCAGCTGCAGTGATTCGGGGTCTGTGGCTGCGTTTGTTGAGAGGTCCACGGCTCTACTCCTTCCCGAGGTCGAGCAGCCGGCGGGCGATGATATTGCGCTGAATCTCTGCGGTGCCTCCATAGATCGTCGCGGCGCGCGAGTACAGGTACTCCGAGCGCCACGGTGTGTCGTCGAGCTCCAGCGCCCCGGGGAGCAGGTCGCGGACGGTGTCGTAGAGCCGTTGTTCGGCGGTGGCCAGCAGCACCTTGTCGATGGAGGTGTCCGGCCCGAGCCGTGCTCCGTCCCGCAACCGGTGCTGCGTGCTGCGGGACCGGCAGCGCAGCGTGTGCAGCGCGAGATAAGCTGCGCCGAGCTCGAATTCGTCGTGGCCTTCGGGCGCACCGACTTTGGATGTCTCCGCGATCAGATCGTCGAATCGCGAGTAGAGGTAGGCGATCCGCTGCCAGAAGCAGGTGGAACGCTCGTAGGGCAGCAGGTCCATCGCCAGGCGCCAACCGTCTCCCGGCCGCCCAAGCATCCGGCTCGACGGGATCGCCACATCGTCGAAGTACACCTCGCAGAACTCGTCGACCCCGTGCATAGTGCGCAGCGGCCGAATGGTGATGCCCGGTGTGTCCAGGTCGACGAAGAACGCGGTGATTCCCTCATGGCCCGGCGCGGTGCGGGTGAGCAGGATGCAACGGGTCGAGAACTGCGCGAAGCTGGTCCAGACCTTCTGCCCGTTGACAATCCAGTTGTCACCCTGGGGTGTGGCGCGGGTAGTCAGCGACGCCAGATCGCTGCCGGACCCCGGCTCGGAAAAGCCCTGACACCATTGCTCACGGCCGCTGAGCAGACGCGGAACCATTTCCGCGGCGAGTTCTTTGGGGGCGTAATCGATCATCGTGGGTGCGAGCACCTCGAGCATCGAGTACGGGCCGGGTTCGGCGAGCCGGCGGCCGACCACTTCTTCGCCGACGATCGCGCGCAGCACCGCGGGCCCACCCAATCCGCCGACTTCGACCGGCCAGCCGTAGCGCATCCAATCGGCGTCATAGAGGGCCCGGCTGACTCGCGCGAACTGCTGCATATGAGCCTGCAGCGAGTGGTCGGGTCCGGGGGTCAGGTCATTCTCGTCGAGCCACGCGCGCAGACCCGTCCGGAACTCCTCGACATTCACGGCGTGGGACGGCCGACGGCGTGCGGTCGCCCGGAGTCGTGCACTCCGCTGCGGCGAATGAACGTCATGGCACGGGTCTTCAGCCGCCATCCGTCGGCAGTTCGGGAGTAGGTGTCGCGGTAGTAGCCGATGCGCATGTCATGGGTGGCGTGGTCGATGAAGCACAACGGTTGCGTGCCGCTGGCCGAATCCCCGTCGAGCTCCACCGCCGCGGTCCCCGTGAGGAACAAGCCCTTTGGTGCGGCGGCCACCAACTCGGGGAACCTGTCCAAGCGGTATGTGTCGCCGAAGGCGCTGTAGGTTCCGTCGGGTGTGAAGACGCCGATCAGGCCGTCGATGTCTTCTTGGGTGATGGTGACCGCGTAGCGGGCGAGTAGTTGCTGGATCTCGACCAGATCCTCAGTTCTGGTTGGCTGATTTGTCGACATAGACCTTGCCGCCTTTCATGACAAAGCTGACGTGCTGGGTAACGGTTATGTCTTCCAACGGGTTTCCCGGTACTGCGATGATATCTGCGAGCTGGCCCTGCGCGAGCCGCCCGCGGTCAGTTGAGTTGATGAGCTCGGCGGCGGTCACTGTGGCCGCCCGCAGCACCGCTAACGGAGGCAGGCCCCAGTCGACGAGGGTGACAAGCTCGTCGGCGTTGCGGCCGTGTGGAATCGCGGGGGCGTCGGTGCCGACCGCGATCTTCACACCCGCTTCGTGGGCGGCCAGTATCGATGTGCGCGACTTCGGGAACATCTCGGCGGCCTTGGCCTGTAATTCGGGCGGGGCGTGTGAGACGTCCATCCCCTCGGCCAGGCGCCGAGTGGATACCAGGAATGTGTGGTGCTCGACCATCGTCGCGATGGCGTCGTCGTCGATCAGGAAGCCGTGCTCGATGCAGTCGATGCCGGCCGCGACCGCATGTTTGACCGCGTCGGCGCCGTGCGTGTGCGCGGCAACGCGCAGTCCGCGCCGGTGTGCCTCGTCGACGATCGCGCGCAGTTCCTCGTCCGAATAGTGCTGCGCGCCGGGGGGTCCCGTCAGCGACATCACCCCACCCGAGCAGCAGACCTTGATCAGTTCGGCGCCGTGTTTGATCTGATAACGCACCGCCTTGCGGATCTCGTCGATACCGTTGGCGATGCCTTCCTCGACCGTCAAGTCCAGCACGTGCGGTGCGAACGCCGCGAACATCGTCGGATCCAGGTGCCCGCCGGTGGGCGTAATGGCATGCCCGGCCGGCACCACCCGCGGACCCTCGATCCAGCCCGCGTCAATCGCCTTGCCCAGCGCGACATCCAGCAGATAGCCGCCCGTCTTGACGAACAGGCCGAGGTTGCGGACCGTGGTGAATCCGGCACGCAGCGTGCGACGGGCATTGCCGACTGCACGCAATACCCGCGTCGGCGGATCGTCCTGGACCTGCGACAGCCCGGGCTTCTCCCCGCGGCCACCCATCAGGAGGTTGACCTCCATGTCCATCAGGCCGGGCAGCAGGATCTGGTCGCCGAGGTCGATCAGCTCACCTTCGGTGTCACCGCCGACACCGGCGATCCGATCGCCCTCGATCCGCAGGATGCCGGGCCGAAGGATCTCGCCGGCGTCAACGTCGAGCAGCCCGGCGGCCTTGAGCGTCAGCACCTCTCAGATCACCGGCTCCCGGACCAGCTCCACCCAGGCCGCGCCGCTATCGGGAACGCGCGGCTGCTTCCACGCCTCTATCGGAAACGACACCATGATCAGCGACTGCATGATGTGCATGAGGGTCTTTGCGTCCTCGGGCAGGTCGTCCAGCGGGTATTTGTCGCAATACTCGATGACGTCGTTGAGGCGGGGAAACGCTACGTCATAGAACGCCTGCATCTCCGCCATCGTCGAAGCCAGCCGCTTCGCATAGCGCTCGGGTTCGGTGGCCAGGTCCCAATCGAGATAGGGCTCCAAATCAGCGAATTCAGCGGGAAGCGCCATTACTCGCGTACTCCTTAACGTAGTCACCCGCCACCTTGTGCAAATGGCGAAGCAGGATTTCCTGATCGCATAGCGGGAAGTCCTTGATGACCTTGGTGCCGATCATCGTTTGGGTCGCCTCCAGGGTGTTGGAGTCCTGGAGCGCGTACTCCTTGAACGTCACCGCGGCCAATTCGTGGGCCAAACGTTCGCGCGCGTTTCGCGGCGGAACGAAATACAGCGTGCACTCGAAGATGTGCTTGTCGACGGCGGTCGGCCAGTAGTGATAGGTCAGGTACCAGCCGGGCTCCCAGATCAGCAGCATCAAGTTGGGGAAGAAGTGCCACGAATCGATGCCCCACTGTGAGACTTTCTTCGGATTGACGCCCGGGGGCAGCTGACCGAGCTTCTCGATGACCTCCGGCTTGTCCCAGGGACCGAACAGCCCGCTGCGCAGCACCTGGTCCATGGGCTTGACCATGGACATGTCCGCGGGCGGTGCCTGACCGCCCCAGGTCGAGATCATCCCGTGCGGGCTCGCCAGCTCGTAGTACAGGGCCTCGAAGCCGGACTTCATGATCTTCGCGGCTTCTTCTTTGGTGTACTGCCCCTGGTGCAGCACCGGTGCGTGGTAGAACTCGGCGAAAGCGTCGATGAACAGCTTCCAGTTACTGCCGACCTCGGCCCGGTAGGAGTAGGACTCGGTCATCTCACTGAAGGGGTAGCCCTCGATGCCCTTGGCCAGTGGCCCGAGGTAGTCGGTAAGCGGCTTCGCGTGCTGGTCGAGGTTGATGAAGATGAAGCCTTCCCACACCTCGCAGCGGACTGGTACCAAGCCGTACTGGCTCTTGTCGACGTCGAAGAACTCATCCTCCTGCTGGATGAAGGTCAAATCACCGTCGAGGCTGTAGCGCCACGCGTGATACTTGCAGGTGAACTGCCGGCAGGTACCCGCGGTCTCCTCGTGTGGATAGTCGTTCCACACCAACTTGTTTCCGCGGTGCCGGCAGACGTTGTGATACGCCTTGATGGCGCCGTCCTTGGTTTTGACGACGATCACCGACATACCTGGGCCCGCTGACGGCAGCTCCTTGGTGAAATAGTTGCCGGTGCGCGGCAGCCGCTCGACCCGACCGACGTTGAGCCACGTTCGCTTGAATATCGCCTCGCGTTCGGCCTCGAAGAATGCTGGATCGATCGAGTCGGTGTAATCGACTGGCGCGGTGCCCAGTTCGGGGTAGTTTTCTGTCCAGCTGCCTGCGGCTGG
>DASZLQ010000124.1:0-5649 GCA_035552295.1 Mycobacterium sp.
GCCGACGAACGTGGCTTCACCGGTCAGCTGTTTCTGGATCGCCGGTAACCCGCAGTCCGCCTGGATCGTGTCGTCATAGGCGGGTAGGTCCCGGTCAGGTCCGCGGCGGCCGTATCCGTAGCAGTTGGTGTAGACGATCGCAGGGTTGATGGCGGCGACCTCGTCGTAGCTGAATCCGAGCCGGGCGATTGCCTTGGCCCGCATCGAGTGGATGAAGACATCCGCTTGTTCAATGAGCGCGCGCAACGCGATCTTGCCGGATTCTGACTGCAGGTCTAGCACCACGCTGCGCTTGCCGCGGTTAACATTCACGAAAATCCCACTCATGCCCGGCGCGGGCCCGACAGAGATGTAGCGGGTGTTGTCCCCTTCGGGTGGCTCGATTTTGATCACGTCGGCGCCCATATCGGCCATGATCTGGGTGCAGTACGACCCCATCACCATCGCGGTGAGATCGACCACGCGTACGCCGGCCAGCGGGCCCGTCCCGGCGGTGCGGCTACCCATGACTGGCCCCCGCAGTGCGTCTTGCCATCTCGAAGCTGTAGCGGATGTGCTCGGCATGACCGTCGGGGACTACGGGAAAAACCAAGGGGACGGCCGTGTTACGAATCGCATCCAATCGTTCGCCGACCTCCGCGATCGACCACGATGGGCGATACACGCCGGGGCTTTCGGCGATGACGATTCTTGCTACCCGGCCGGCAATGGCAGCCAACATCTCGCCCGTGATCGAACAGGATT
The DNA here is from genome assembly GCA_035552295.1 of Mycobacterium sp. Taxonomy (GTDB): domain Bacteria; phylum Actinomycetota; class Actinomycetes; order Mycobacteriales; family Mycobacteriaceae; genus Mycobacterium. Next base: position 745 of record DASZLQ010000124.1, read on the forward strand.
CGTGTGCGAGCCAGCCCACCACTGGTGCCACCAACTCTGGACCCCAGGGCGGGTAGGCCGAAGTGTCGATGCCCTCGGCCATTCTCGTCTCAGCGGCCGGGACAATGATGTTGCACTTCACGCCCTCCGCTGCGCCTTCAAGTGCGACGACATTGGACAGGCCGATCATGCCCGCCTTAGCGATGGCATAGTTTGCGACACCGTGGTTTCCGTATAACCCACCGATCGAACAGGTCAGCACGATGCGGCCATAGCCCGCCTCGCACATCAGCGGAAACGCGGGCCGCACAACGTAGAACGCGCCGCGCAGGTGCACGTCCACGACGGCATCGAAGTCCTCATAGGTCATCACCTTCAAGGAGCCAGGACGCACGTTGCCGGCGTTGTGGATCAAGACGTCGATCCGACCGTAGTGGTCGAGTGCCGACTCGATGATCGCCTTGCCGCCCGCTGCCGTCGCCACGGACTCGGTGCATGCGACCGCTTCACCGCCCGCCGCCGTGATCTCCTGGACTACTTTTCCCGCGGGACCGGCGTCGACGCCGTCGCCGGTCAGGCTGCCACCGGAATCGTTGACGACGACTGTCGCACCCTTGGACGCCAGCAACAGCGCATAGGCGCGGCCCAGTCCCCTGCCGGCACCGGTGACAACGGCTACGCGATCGTCGAATCTCAGTTCAGGCATTCACGTTCCGAGCTCGAGACCGTCAAGGTCGCCCTTGTCGCGCCAGTCCTCCAGCAATTCGTCGAAGACGTAGAAGCCGGCACCATACGGATCGCCGAGGTGTGTGCGGATCCCTTCTCCACCGCCCCCGCCTTCGTTGTTGTAATAGCCGGGCGTGCATGTCTGGTCGAATGCCGAGGTATCGACTGCAGTTTCGCGGATGGTCCTGATCCACTCGTCCTGGGCCTCTTGGCTCGGCTCAACGGTGGCGGCGCCGCGCTTTGAGGCTTCGGAGATGATGTAGGCGATGTGCTCGGCCTGCTGCTGCAACATCGCGGTGGTGTTCGCCGCCACGCCCCCCTGGATGAACCCGGTATGGAACTGGTTCGGGAACCCGCGGCTCGTCATTCCATGGAGCGTCTGGTAGCTGCCTCGCCAGTAGTCGAAAAGCGACAATCCGTCGCGACCCTCGATCATGTCGATGGCGTAGCGGCGGCTGATCTCGGTCGTGATCTCGAACCCGCTGGCGTAGATGATGCAGTCGACCTGGTACTCGACACCCCCCGCAACGATTCCGTTTTCGGTGATCCGTTCCACGCCCTTCGACCCCGATACATCAACCAGGGTAACGTTCGGTCGGTTGAATGTGCGCAGGTACTCATCGTTCGAACACGGCCGCTTGCATAGGAATCGGTAGTAGGGCTTGAGCGAGTCCGCCGCCTCCTTGTCCTCGACGATGCCCTCGATGTGACGGCGCAACCGCTCCATGACCTTGTAGTCTTCTTCTTCCCGGATAGCCATGATCTGCTCCAGGGCTAGCGAAGCCGGGTCGTCCATGGCCGCGATCCGTGCAGTCATGTTGCGGCCGAGTTCGGTCCAGAAGTCGCAGACCAGATCTGGCTCGCCGAACACAACACCTTCGAACGGGCTCCAGCGGTGAAAATTGCGCTGTCGCTCCTTCTGCCAACCAGGCTTCAATGTCTTCGCCCAATCGGGATCGGTGGGTGCATTGCCGCGCACGTCGACCGACGACGGTGTCCGTTGGAACACGTACAGGTGCTTGGCGTAACGGCCCAGGAACGGGACAACTTGAATGCCACTGGCACCCGTGCCGACAAGCGCAACGCGTTTGTCGCCGAGCTTGTCCAGTCCACCGGTTGCGTCTCCGCCGGTGTAGTCATAGTCCCAGCGTGACGAATGGAACTGGTGCCCCTTGAAGTCCTTGATCCCCGGGATGCCCGGCAGCTTCGGCCGGTTGAACGAACCGTTGGCCATGACGACGAAGCGGGCGCGGATGTCGTCGTCGCGGTCGGTGCTGATCCGCCAGCGCTTGATCGACTCGTCCCAGCGCAGCGCGCGCACCATGGTGGAGAACAGCGCACCGTCGTACAGGCCGAAGTGCTTTCCGATGCGCTGGCAATGCTCTCGGATCTCGGCGCCGTCAGCGTATTTCTTCGTCGGAATGTAGTCGAGCTCTTCGAGCAGCGGTATGTAGCAATAGGCGTCGTTGTCGCACTGGATGCCCGGGAACCGGTTCCAGTACCAGACGCCACCGAAATCTCCGCCCATCTCGATGACCCGGACGTCGTCGACGCCTGACTTCTTCAGGTAAGCGCCGGACAGCAGACCCGCAATGCCTCCGCCGAGCACGGCAACGTTGATATCCTCCGAGATCGGATCCCGGACGACCGATGGCGTGTGCGGGTCGGTCTCGTAGTACTCCGCCAGCTCACCGGTTAGTTCCAGGTACTGCTTGGAACCTTCAGGCCGAAGCCGCTTTTCGCGCTCCAGACGGTACTTTTCGCGCAGCGCATCGATATCGATATCGTCGGGCGTCTGCGTTGGTTGTTCGCACTCGGTCATCGAGCGTTCTCCTTAGTGAGCTCGCGCGGTGCGCCGGTGCCCATGTACTTGGCCAGTTGGCGGTGCAGATTGGCGGTGCTGCGCTCCCGGTACGGGTTGGGCTTCGTGCCGGGGAAACCAAGGGATTTCATGCCCTGCTGCACCGCGGCCATGTTGGAGAAGTCCTGTGGCAGGACGCTGCGCCAGCGTTCGTCGCCCGCCGGTATATATTCCCATTCCGTCTGTGGCTCTTGCCCGTTCGGGAACAGCTCGTAGCACGAGCTCTCAAAGATGCACCGGTTGGGGTCGTAGCCGTATGGGCGAGCGCTGTAGCACAGCGCTGTGGTCAGGCCCTGCCCGATCTGGAAGTTCGGAAAGATCTGCCACGCTGTGCCGCTGCGCCCCAGAAGCTCGGGGTCGATGGTGGGCCAGATGACGCCGCGCGCGGCGTCGTCGCGTCGCGCGGAGGAGAGCCAGTGTTCGAGAACCTTGTCGGCCGGAGTACTTTCCGGCAACTCGTCGACCAGCCGCCGCGCCGCATTCGCGAGCGTCTGCGTGGTGGTGGCGTTCGTTTCCTCTAGCGTGTAAACCTGCATCTCCGCGGTCGAGATGCGGGGGTCAGCGCCCGTACCGAGCCGGATCTTTGACTTGGTCTCCTCCAGATCCGTCGGTGCGTCATAGCCGATGTTACTGTGCTTGCCCTGGGCCTTGGCCCAGCCGCGAAACTCACCGAACTTGTTGAACTGCGGGTGTGTCGTCGCCACATGGTAGGTCTCGTTGAAGGCCTCCATAGCGACCTTCCAGTTGCAGTCGAAATGGAGCCACCTGCGCCACTTGCACCGCATGTTCTGCAGCCCAAAGGGATCCAGCATGGTGGCAGCGGGCTCGAGGTAGTCCCGCAGGGGCTCGCAATCGGGATCCATGTTGATCCAGATCCAGCCGCCCCAGGTGTCGACGTTGACCGTGCCCAGATGCGTGTTGTCGGCCGTGACCGCACCCCGCCAGTCCTGCTCCTCGGGTACGTGGATGCACTGGCCATCCAGGCCGTATGTCCACCCATGGAACCCGCAGACGAACGATTTTTTCGTTCGGCCGCAAGCGCTTTTCGCGCCCTCCGGCGTGTCGACCAGCCGGCGACCGCGATGCATGCACACGTTGTGGTGGGCCCTGAACTCGTTTGGTCCTGTGCACACGACAATGATCGAGTCGTCGAGGATGTCGTAGGTGAGGTAACTGCCCACCTCGGGAAGGTCCTCGACCCGGCCTACCTGCTGCCACACCTTGCGCCAGAGTTTCTCGCGCTCGGCGCGGGCATAGTCCTCGGAGACATAGGCTTCGACACCAATCGTCACCGGCGCTGAAAGCTCTTCGGCCGCTTCGGCTTCGATGTCGGTCATCACATCCTCCTTATGGCCGCACGGAAGGACTCGTCCTTCAGAAACAGAGAGGTGTTGTCTGCGGCGAGATGGCTCCACTTGAGGTCGAGCCCGCCGTCCACTAGCAGGGTCTGGCCGGTGACGTAGCTCGAGAGGTCCGACAGCAGAAACAGGATGGCGCCGGCGATCTCCTCCGGGCGGCCGCGCCGACCCATCGCGATGGCACGGCGGTCGCGATCGACGTCTTCGTCGACGTAGGTGCGCGACGCCGGCGTTTCGGTGATCCCGGGCGCCACGGCGTTGACACGGATGTCGTCCAACGCCAGTTCGACCGCCATCGTGCGGGTCACCGCCACGATCGCAGCTTTGGCTGTGCCGTAGGCGATATGGAAGGGCGCGGTGTTCATCCCGCTGATCGATGAGATCGAAACGATCGAGCCCGGGCTCTTGCGGCGCCTCAGTTCTGCGGCCACGGCCTGGCTCATGAAGAACATCGTCTCCAGATTGCGGGTGAACAATTCACGCCAGTCGCTGCGCCTCACCCGAGTCGACGGCATCCACGTCGACGGATCCGCGCCACCCGCGACGTTGACCAAGCCGTGGAATTCGCCGTCGGTGCGCCGCACTGCCGCCAGCGTGGCACTCACGCCGTCATCGGTAGAGGCGTCGGCGGCTACCGGCACGATCGACAGTCCCGCGGCCAGCAGGGGGCCGAGGTGCCGATCGAGATTGTCTTGACCGCGGCTCACCGCGACCACGGTCGCCCCCGCCTGAGCGACCATGCGCGTGATGTTGGTGCCGATGCCGCCGCCTGCGGCGCCGGCGACCACGACAATGCGCCCGTCAAGGCCCAAAAGATCGCGTCCCATGGAGGATCAGGGAATTGTCCGGACAAGATAATGACGTGCACTCATTAGAGAGCATGATTCTCTCACGACCGCCAGCACGTCAAGGCCTGAATGCACTTTGGGGCTGCCTATTGTCTGGACTATTGGCTGATTGCTATGGTGCGAACAGTGATAG
>DASZLQ010000125.1:0-37598 GCA_035552295.1 Mycobacterium sp.
CTCGACGAGTTGGAATCAGGTCATCGACAATCGCCGCCTGGTGGCGCTCGACCCGCCGACTGAGGGACACTGGAACAGTGTCTGGGCTGGCCTTCACCGTACTTGCGGTGATTCTGGTCGGCCCGGTGCCGGCTCTGCTGGCCCGCGCAACATGGCCATTGCGGGCCCCGCGTGCAGCGATGGTGCTCTGGCAGGCGATTGCCGTCGCCGCGGTCCTTTCGGCCTTCAGTGCCGGCATCGCCATCGCAAGCCGGTTATTCGTCCCGGGAGCGGACGGACGGCCGACTGCCAGCCCAGCCGCGGAGATCGGCCGGCTCGGCTGGCCGCTGTGGATCCTTGACGTCGCGGTCTTCGGGCTCACCCTGATGATCGGCGCCCGTCTGGTCGTGGCGGTGGTCCGGGTGGCCGTTGCCACCCGCCGGCGACGGGCCCATCACCGCATGCTGGTTGACCTGCTCGGCTTGTCGCCCGATCTGGTGGCCGCACGGGCCTGCGCCCACGGACGTGACCTGCGCGTACTGGAAGTGGCGCAGCCGCTGGCCTACTGTCTGCCTGGAGTGCGCAGGCGCGTCGTGGTCAGCGAGGGCACGCTGGACTCGCTGACCGAAGGCGAGGTCGCCGCCATCCTCAGCCACGAGCGTGCGCATCTGCGCGCCCGACACGACCTGGTGCTCGAGGCATTCACCGCGGCGCATGCCGCATTCCCTCGATTCGTCCGCAGCGCAAGCGCTTTGGACGCCGTGCAACTACTGGCTGAGCTGTTGGCCGATGACGCCGCGGTCCGGGTGGCCGGCCGCGCCCCCCTGGCTCGCGCGCTGGTGGCCTGCGCGTCCGGCCGGGCGCCGATTGGTGCGCTGGCAGCCGGTGGCGCACACACTCTCCTGCGGGTCCGGCGGCTGTCCGGTAGCGGCAACAGCCGGTGGGTGGCGACGGCGGCCTACCTTGCAGCTGCGGCTGTGCTGGTCGTGCCGACCATCGCACTCGCCATCCCGTGGCTCACCGAACTACACCGGCTGTTCACCGCCGCCTAGCCCGGTGACCGGCTACTCACCGCACGATGGCGATACTTTGCTTCAGGCATGAATCCCGCTGTGCCACAGTGTCGAGTACAGGCCTTGGCTGAGGTCACGAATTGAAAGGCGCACACATGAGCTCGTCGGAATCAAGGACCGGGACCGCGCAGATCGGCGTGACAGGTCTGGCGGTGATGGGCTCCAACCTTGCCCGTAACTTCGCTCACCACGGCTACACCGTCGCCCTGCACAACCGGTCGGTCGCCAAAACCGATCTGCTGCTCAAAGAGCACGGCGACGAAGGGACATTCGTCCGATCGGAAACGATCGAGGAATTCTTGGCAGCGCTGGAGAAGCCGCGCCGGGTGATCATCATGGTCAAGGCCGGCGACCCGACCGACGCGGTCATCAACGAACTCGCCGACGCGATGGAAGACGGCGACATCATCATCGACGGTGGCAATGCGCTGTACACCGACACCATCCGCCGCGAGAAGGCCATTCGCGAGCGCGGGCTGCATTTCGTCGGCGCCGGTATCTCCGGCGGTGAAGAAGGCGCGCTCAAAGGACCGTCGATCATGCCCGGCGGACCCGCCGAGTCGTACAAGTCGTTGGGCCCGCTGTTGGAGGAGATCTCCGCCCACGTCGACGGCGTCCCGTGCTGCACCCACATCGGTCCCGACGGCGCCGGGCACTTCGTCAAGATGGTGCACAACGGCATCGAATACTCCGACATGCAATTGATCGGCGAGGCTTACCAGCTATTGCGCGACGGGCTCGGCAAGACCGCAGACCAGATCGCCGAGGTATTCGACGGGTGGAACAGGGGCGATCTGGACAGCTTCCTCGTCGAGATCACCGCCCAGGTGCTGCGCCAAACCGACGCCAGGACCGGTAAGCCGCTGGTGGACGTCATCCTCGACGAGGCCGAGCAGAAGGGCACCGGCCGTTGGACGGTGAAGTCGGCGTTGGATCTCGGTGTGCCGGTCACCGGTATCGCCGAAGCGGTGTTCGCCCGCGCGCTGTCGGGTTCGGTGACCCAGCGCAAGGCCACCACCGGGCTGGCGTCCGGTGATCTGGGCACCAAGCCCAGCGACGCGGCACAGTTCACCGAGGACGTCCGGCAGGCCCTGTACGCGTCGAAGATCATCGCTTATGCCCAGGGCTTCAACCAGATTCAGGTCGGCAGCGCCGAATACGACTGGGGCATCACGCCCGGCGACCTCGCGACCATCTGGCGCGGCGGCTGCATCATCCGGGCGAAATTCCTCAACCGAATCAAAGAGGCGTATGACTCCGGCCCCGACCTGCCCACGCTGATCGTGGCGCCGTACTTCCGCAGCGCGATCGAGGCCGCGATCGACGGCTGGCGCCGCGTGGTAGTGACTGCCACGCGGCTGGGCATCCCGATCCCGGGGTTCTCCTCGGCGCTGTCCTATTACGACGCGCTACGCACCGAGCGGCTGCCCGCCGCGCTGACCCAGGGCCTGCGCGATTTCTTCGGAGCACACACCTACGGTCGCATCGACGAGGACCCGAGCAAAAAGTTCCACACCCTGTGGAGCGGTGACCACACCGAAGTGCCGGCCTAGCTCGGCCAACTAAAATGGCCTAAAGGGGCTGCAAACGGCGGGGCGATAGCGATGAGATTTCTGGACGGGCACCGACCTGGGTACGACCTGACCTATAACGATGTCTTCATCGTGCCGAACAGTTCCGACATCACCTCGCGGTTCGACGTCGACTTGTCCACCGGCGACGGCTCCGGCACCACCATCCCGGTGGTGGTCGCCAACATGACCGCCGTAGCCGGGCGACGGATGGCTGAAACGGTGGCGCGGCGCGGCGGCATTGTGATTCTGCCGCAAGACCTTCCGATCAACGCGGTGCAGCAGACGGTGGAATTCGTCAAGAGCCGTGATCTTGTTCTCGACACCCCGGTGATGCTGGCGCCCGACGATTCGGTGTCCGACGCTATCGCGCTGATCCACAAGCGCGCGCACGGTGTCGCCGTGGTGGTCTTCGAGGGCCGCCCCATCGGTTTGGTGCGCGAATCATCCTGGCTGGGCGTGGACCGCTTCACCAGGGTGCGCGACGTCGCCGTGAGTGACTTCGTGACTGCCCCGGTCGGCACCGACCCGCGGAAGATCTTCGATCTGCTCGAGCACGCCCCGATCGAGGTCGCATTGGTGACCAACCCAGACGACACGCTGGCGGGCGTGCTGACCCGCACCGGGGCGCTGCGCGCCGGTCTCTATACCCCGGCCACCGACCCCGGCGGGCGGCTGCGCATCGGTGCCGCCGTCGGTATCAGCGGCGATGTGGGGGCCAAGGCCCGGTCGCTCGTTGAGGCCGGCGTCGACGTGCTGGTCATCGATACCGCACACGGACATCAGGTCAAGACGCTGGAGGCGATCAAGCTGGTCGCATCGCAAGACTTGGGTGTGCCGCTGGCCGCGGGCAATGTGGTGTCGGCGGAGGGCACCCGGGATCTGCTCGGCGCCGGGGCGAACATCGTCAAGGTCGGTGTCGGACCGGGTGCCATGTGCACCACCAGGATGATGACCGGTGTCGGCCGTCCGCAGTTCTCCGCGGTGCTCGAATGTGCCTCTGCGGCAAGGCAACTCGGTGGTCATGTGTGGGCAGATGGCGGAGTCCGGCATCCGCGGGACGTGGCGCTGGCGCTGGCCGCCGGGGCGTCGAACGTCATGATCGGCTCATGGTTCGCCGGAACCTACGAGTCGCCCGGAGACCTGATGCGGGATCGCGATGACCAGCCGTACAAGGAGAGCTACGGCATGGCGTCCAAGCGGGCGGTGGTGGCCCGTGCCGCCGCCGACACCGCGTTCGATCGCGCGCGCAAGGCATTGTTCGAGGAAGGCATCTCGACGTCGCAAATGGGGCTGGACCCCGACCGCGGCGGTGTCGAGGACCTGCTCGATCACATCACCTCGGGCCTACGCAGCACCTGCACGTATGTTGGTGCCTCGAACCTGGCGGAGCTGCATGAACGAGCCGTCGTCGGTGTGCAATCGGCCGCGGGCTTCGCCGAGGGCCATCCGCTGCCGCTGGGCTGGTGACGCCGGCGGGCGCCGGAAAGCACGTCGTATCCGAACCTGCCGGATGTCTTCGCTACCATGTGAATTCCTGGAACTTTCAGGGCCGCAGCAAAGCGCTGCGCGGCTTAGCACCGTAGAAGAGCGAAAGGGAAGACGTGCCGCAGGCACCCGTCGAGGCCGTTGGCTTCCGGGCGGAGCGGCGACTCCCAGCCGCTTCCCCGGCTAGACCGGCGTCCGCAACGCCATCCCGATAACCGAGCCCCGCCATGAACGTCACCGTCACCGTCGCCAGCGTGCTGGCCATCGCGGTGCTCATCTTCGGCAACGGGGTATTCGTCGCGGCCGAATTCTCGCTGACCGCACTGGACCGCAGCACGGTCGAGGCCAACGCCCGCAGGGGCGGGCGCCGGGACCGGTTGATCCAACACGCCCAGAACAGGCTGTCGTTCCAGCTGTCGGGTGCTCAGCTCGGAATATCGATCACCACGCTGGTGACCGGTTACCTGACCGAACCCATGGTGGCCGATCTCCCGCACCCGTGGTTGGACGCTATCGGGATACCCGACCCGTTGGCAGACGGGATCACCGCGTTCATGGTGATGGTGATCGTGACGTCGGTGTCGATGGTGTTCGGTGAGCTGGTCCCGAAATACCTCGCCGTGGCGCGCCCGCTGTCCACCGCCCGCGCCGTGGTGGCCGTCCAGCTGCTGTTCTCGCTGCTGCTCACCCCGGCGATCCGGTTGACGAACGGCGCGGCGAACTGGATTGTTCGCGAGCTGGGCATCGAACCCGCCGAGGAGCTGCGGTCGGCCCGCTCAGCGCAGGAACTGCTGTCGCTGGTGCGCAGCTCGGCGCGCAGCGGCTCCCTGGATCCCGCGACCGCCGCGCTGGTGCGGCGATCGCTGCAGTTCGGCGCTCTCACCGCCGAGGAGCTGATGACGCCCAGGTCCAAGATCGTCGCGCTGCAGACCGACGACACCGTCAGCGACCTGGTTGCCACGGCCGCCGAGTCCGGGTTCTCCCGCTTCCCCATCGTCGACGGTGATCTCGACGAGACCGTCGGGATCGTGCACGTCAAGCAGGTATTCAAAATTCCGCGGGCCGATCGAGCGCACACCCTGCTGGCCACGGTCGCCCAACCGGTCCCGGTGGTCCCGTCGACGCTGGACGGCGATGCCGTAATGGCTGAGATCCGGGCCAACAGCCTGCAGACCGCGATGGTCGTCGACGAATACGGTGGCACCGCGGGCATAGTGACCGTCGAGGACTTGATCGAAGAGATCGTCGGTGATGTCCGCGACGAACACGACGATGCCACGCCGGATGTGGTGGCCGCCGGCCGTGGCTGGCGGGTATCGGGTTTGCTGCGCATCGACGAGGTGGCCGCCGCCACCGGGTATCGAGCTCCCGAAGGGCCCTACGAGACGATCGGCGGTCTGGTTCTTCGCGAACTCGGCCATATCCCGGTGGCCGGTGAAACGGTCGAGCTGACAGCGCTGGACCCGGATGGGTTGTTGGACGCCTCGATGCGCTGGCAGGCGACCGTGGTGCAGATGGATGGACGCCGGATCGATGTGGTCGAGCTGACCGAACTGGGCAGGCGTACCGAAACGGCGATGGGGCGGGGCCACTGATGGACAACACCCTCGGTGTGGTGCTGGCGATTCTGCTGATCGGGGCGAACGCGTTCTTCGTGGGTGCGGAATTCTCGCTGATCTCGGCACGGCGCGACCGCCTGGAAGCGTTGGCCGAGCAGGGCAAGGCGAGAGCGGTGACCGTGATCCGTGCCGGCGAACAGCTGTCGTCGATGCTGGCCGGCGCTCAGTTGGGCGTGACGGTGGCATCGCTTCTGCTCGGCCGGATCGGTGAGTCAGCTGTCGCCAACCTGCTGCGGACGGCGTTTGGGCTGACCGATATGCCTCCGGCGCTGCTGCACACGCTGTCATTCGCGATTGCGCTGGCGGTTGTGGTGACGCTGCATGTGCTGCTGGGCGAGATGGTGCCGAAGAACATCGCGCTGGCCGGTCCGGAACGGACAGCGATGCTGCTGGTGCCGCCCTACTTGGCCTACGTGCGCGCCGCCCGGCCGATCATCGTGTTCTACAACAAATGCGCCAACGCGATAGTGCGCGCACTGGGCGTGGAACCCAAGGACGAGCTGGATATCACGGTTTCCCCTGTCGTGCTCAGCGAGATGATCGCCGAATCGGTGTCTGAGGGTCTGCTGGATCCCGAGGAGCACACCAGGCTGACCCGCGCGCTGCAGATCGGCAGCCGGGTGGTCGGCGATGTGGCGGTCCCGCTCGCCGATGTGCGTGCGGTACAGGTGGCCGCGGCGGGCTCGGGGCCGAGGGTTGACGCCGTCGAACACGCCCTGGCCCAGACCGGCTACTCACGCTTTCCGGTCACGGCCCTCGACGGGAAGTTCGTTGGCTACCTGCACATCAAAGACGTGTTGACGCTCAGCGGCGATCCAGAGACCGTCATCGACCCGGGGTTGGTGCGTCCGCTGCCGCGGGTACCCACGTCGTTGCCGCTGGCCGATGCGCTGTCGCGGATGCGGCGCAGTAACAGCCATCTGGCACTGGTGACCGACGACAACGGTGACAGTGGCTCCGTCGTCGCAATGGTGGCGATGGAGGATCTGGTCGAGGACCTGGTCGGTAGTATGCGCGACGCATAGTGAAACTAACGGCGAGTCGCCCGAAGAAGAGCGCAGCCCATGGCCCGTATGATTGAACGGCTGCCAGTACAAAAATGTGCTGGAAGGCGCAGAGACTTGGCCGGCAGTACATGCGTTGCCAGAAAGCGGTTCTCAAGGTCCGCCCCGGCGCCATGGGCGGAGCTGTTCGCGCGCCTGACCTGCGATTGCGGGTCGGGCGGATACGCTCGTTCGGGCTGCCGGCCGGTAGGCTGACGAAGTAGCCACTGGCGCCAATGAGGCCATTATGGAGGAGAAAGATGACTGATCGCGTGTCGGTGGGGAACTTGCGCGTTGCCCGAGTGCTCTACGACTTCGTGAACAACGAGGCCCTGCCCGGCACCGATATCGACCCCGACAGCTTCTGGGCTGGCGTCGACAAGGTCGTCACCGACCTCACCCCGCAGAACCAGGATTTGCTGCGGCGGCGAGACGAGCTGCAGGCACAGATCGACAAGTGGCACCGGCACCGCGTCATCGAGCCGATCAATGTCGAGGCTTACCGCGAATTCCTCACTGAAATCGGGTATCTGCAGCCCGAACCCGCTGATTTCACTATCGCCACCTCTGGTGTTGACGACGAGATCACCACGACCGCCGGCCCGCAGCTAGTCGTGCCGGTGACCAATGCGCGCTTTGCGCTCAACGCGGCCAACGCCCGCTGGGGTTCCCTCTACGACGCCCTCTACGGCACCGACGTCGTCCCGGAAACCGACGGCGCCGAGCAGGGCACCAGCTACAACAGGATCCGCGGAGACAAGGTGATCGCCTACGCACGCAGGTTCCTCGATGAGGCGGTGCCGCTGTCGTCGGGTTCGTGGGCAGAGGCGACGGGCGTGAGCATCGTCGACGACCAGCTGCAGATCGCCAGCGGTCCGGATTCCACCGGGCTGGCCAGCCCGGAGAAATTCGTCGGGTATAGCGGCGAGCTGGGCTCTCCCAACTGGTCGGTGTTGCTGGTCAACCACGGGCTGCACATCGAGATCCTGATCGACCGGGAGTCACCGATCGGCAAGACCGACGCGGCCGGTATCAAAGACGTGGTCCTCGAGTCGGCGGTTACCACCATCATCGACTTCGAGGATGCCGTCGCCGCCGTCGATGCCGATGACAAAGTCCCCGCCTACCGCAACTGGCTGGGCCTGAACAAGGGCGACCTGTCCGCGCAGGTCGACAAAGACGGCGACACGTTCACCCGGGTGCTCAACCAGGACCGCCACTACACCACCCCCGACGGCGGCGAGCTGGTATTGCCCGGGCGCGCGCTGCTGTTCGTCCGCAACGTCGGCCACCTGATGACCAACGATGCGATCGTCGACGCCGACGGCAACGAGGTGTTCGAGGGCATCATGGATGCGCTGTTCACCGGTGTGACCGCGATTCACGGGCTTAAAGTCAGCGACGCCAACGGGCCACTGACGAACAGCCGCACCGGGTCCATCTACATCGTCAAGCCGAAGATGCACGGTCCCGACGAGGTCGCGTTCACCGCCGAGCTGTTCAGCCAGGTCGAAGACGTGCTGGGGTTGCCGCAGGCCACCCTGAAGGTCGGCGTCATGGACGAGGAGCGGCGCACCACCCTCAACTTGAAGGCGTGCATCAAGGCCGTCACCGACCGGATCGTGTTCATCAACACCGGTTTCCTGGACCGCACCGGCGACGAGATCCACACCTCGATGGAGGCGGGCCCGATGGTGCGCAAGGGCACCATGAAGAGCCAGCCGTGGATCCTGGGCTACGAAGACAACAACGTCGACACCGGCCTGGCCGCCGGGTTCGCCGGCCACGCCCAGATCGGCAAGGGCATGTGGACCATGACGGAGCTGATGGCCGACATGGTCGAGCAGAAGATCGGCCAACCCCGCGCCGGCGCCAGCACCGCCTGGGTGCCGTCGCCGACCGCGGCCACCCTGCACGCGCTGCACTACCACAAGGTCGACGTAGCGGCGGTTCAGGAAGAACTGGCCGGCAAGAAGCGCACCAGCATCGACCAGTTGCTCACCATTCCGCTGCTCAAGGAGGAACTGGCCTGGGCCCCCGAGGAGATCCGCGAGGAGGTCGACAACAACTGCCAGTCCATCCTCGGCTACGTGGTGCGCTGGATCGACCAGGGCGTCGGTTCGTCAAAGGTTCCCGACATCCACAACGTGGCGCTGATGGAGGACCGCGCCACCCTGCGCATCTCAAGCCAGCTGCTGGCCAACTGGCTGCGCCACGGCGTGATCACCGACGAGGACGTCCGGGCCAGTCTGGAACGCATGGCCCCGATGGTGGATCAGCAGAACGCCGGGGACGCGGCCTATCAGCCGATGGCGCCGAGCTTCGACGACAACATCGCCTTCCAGGCTGCGCAAGAGTTGATCTTGTCCGGAGGGCAGCAGCCCAACGGTTACACGGAGCCGATCCTGCATCGGCGTCGACGGGAATTCAAGGCCCGCGCCGGTGCCTCATAGAGGCTCGACAGGTGTAACGATGAGTCGACGGAAAGGCGGCGGGCACCGGTATGGGTAGGCACAGCATGCCCGACCCCGAAGACGCCGTCGACGAGCCGTCTGACGAATCCGCTGCGGACGACCTGTACTCCGACGACGACACCGGCCGTCGTCTGAGCCCCGGCCAGGAAGCCGGCGCGCCGGGCAGCTTCACCGACTACCGCCGCTATGCGGACGCCGGTCACTACGCAGATGAGGAGCACTTCGCAGCCGGCGGAGACGACTACGCCGATGAGGACTTCGCAGGCGGCGACGATCGCTACCCGGACGAGGACCATTTCGCGGCCGGTGAGGATCTCTACCCCGCGGACGGGGCGTTCGCGGCCGATGCTGCCGACGAGTACCCGGAATTTGCGCCCCGTCCGGCCGGCGCGGCGGGCTCCGAGCCACCGACCCCACCGCCCGGTGGCCACCGGGAGCTCGGCGATTGGCGGGGCGGTCACCGCAGCGACGGCGGACGACGCGGAGTCAGCATCGGCGTGATCGTTGCCCTCGTCGCGGTCGTGGTGGTGGTGGGCACGGTGATCCTGTGGAGCTTCTTCGGCGACGTGTTGTCCAACCGCTCGCACAAGGCCGCTGCACGCTGTGTGGGAGGCAAGGAGACGGTCGCCGTCATCGTCGACCCGTCGCTGGCCGATCAGGTGCAGCAGTTCGCGGAAAGCTACAACTCATCGGCAGGCCCGGTCGGTGACCACTGCATGGAGGTCAGCGTCAAGCCGGCCGGCTCCGACGCCGTCGTCGCCGGCTTCATCGGCAAGTGGCCGGCCGAACTGGGCGGCCAGCCGGCATTGTGGGTCCCGGGCAGCTCCGTGTCTGCCGCACGGCTCGCCGCCGCGGCGGGCCAGAAAACGATCAGCGACAGCCGTTCACTGGTGACCTCGCCGGTCTTGCTTGCCATTCGGCCCGAACTTCAGCAGGCCCTCGCCAACCAGAGCTGGTCGACATTGCCGGGCCTGCAGACCAACCCGAACGCACTGGCCGGCTTGAACTTGCCGGCGTGGGGATCGCTGCGGCTGGCGTTGCCGACGAACGGCAACAGCGACGCCGCCTACTTGGCCGGCGAGGCGGTGGCAGCTGCGTCCGCGCCCGCCGGAGCGCCGGCAACTCAGGGCACCGCCAGTGTGCGCACCTTGACCAGCGCACAACCGAAATTGGCGGACAATTCGCTGACCGAGGCAATGAACACGCTGCTCAAGCCCGGAGACGTGGCGACCGCGCCGGTGCACGCGGTAGTCACCACCGAGCAGCAGCTTTTCCAGCGTGGCCAGTCGCTGCCAGATGCCGGGAACGCGTTGGGTTCGTGGCTGCCGCCCGGGCCGGCGGCCGTCGCCGACTACCCCACGGTGTTGCTGAGCGGCTCGTGGCTGTCGCACGAGCAGACCTCGGCGGCCAGCGAGTTCACCCACTTCATGCGCAGGCCCGAGCAACTCGCGAAGCTGGCCAAAGCCGGTTTCCGGGTCAACGGCGTCAAACCGCCGAGCAGTGCGGTGACCAGTTTCGCGGCGCTGCCCTCCACCTTTTCGGTGGGTGACGACACGATGCGTGCCACGCTGGCCGACGCCATGGCCACGCCGTCGAGTGGGCTGGCCGCGACGATCCTGCTCGACCAGTCGATGCCCACCGCCGAAGGCGGAAAAACCCGGCTGGCCAACGTGGCCGCGGCGCTGGGCGACAGGATCAAGGCGCTGCCGCCGACCTCCGTCGTGGGGCTGTGGACTTTCGACGGCCACGAAGGTCGATCGGAGGTTGCGGCCGGGCCGC
The DNA here is from genome assembly GCA_035552295.1 of Mycobacterium sp. Taxonomy (GTDB): domain Bacteria; phylum Actinomycetota; class Actinomycetes; order Mycobacteriales; family Mycobacteriaceae; genus Mycobacterium. The sequence continues at coordinate 11,027 of DASZLQ010000125.1, forward strand.
TCTCCGACACCGTCAACGGCCAGCCTCGCTCGGCGGCACTGACTGCAATGCTGGATAAGCAATTCTCATCGGCCGGCGGTGCGGTGTCGTTCACCACGCTGCGAATGCTCTACCAGGAAATGCAAGCCAGATACGTTGTTGGTCAAGCGAATTCGATATTGGTGATCACGGCCGGGCCGCACACGGACCAAACCCTGGACGGCCCGGGGCTGCAGAATTTCATCCGCACCAGCGCCGATGCGGCCAAACCGATCGCTGTCAACGTCATCGACTTCGGAGCCGACCCCGACCGGGCAACCTGGGAAGCCGTCGCCCAGCTCAGCGGCGGCAGCTACCAGAACCTTTCGACGTCGACCTCCCCTGACCTCACCACGGCAATCAACCAATACCTGGGCTAGTAGCTAGCCGACCAGCAGTGACAGCGCGGCGCCGGCGTACGCGGTGGGGTCCTCGAGCTGTGGGTAATGGCCCAGTCCGGCCAACCCGATGACCGGGGCGCCAGGGCGTAGCTCCCGCAAGCCGTCGAGCACGTTCGTCGTGGCCACAGGATCGCCGAGTCCCCACACGAAGCCAAGCGGTTTGGGCCAGTCGCGCACCGCGCCGTGCCAGCGCTGCGCGTAACGCACCCGCTCGTCGAGATAACTGATCAGCAAATGCGGGATGCGATTGCCGTCGTTGTAGCACAGCAGCTCCCACTGCGCCGCGGCCTCTTCGGGCGACAGCCGGTGCTCGGAGGAGAAGAGTTTGGCGAAACCGCGCGTGAAGCCGCTGCGGTTGACCAGCCGGGCGGCGACGGGGCCCAACGGGCTGCGCAGCACCTTCTGGATCGGCCGCAGACTGGCCCGCTCCAGGATCACGCTGCCGTTGCTCAGCACGGCGCGCTGCACATCGAACGGCAGTTGGCCGTCCAGGTCGCGGGCGAGTAGCTCGGTGGTCACCGACGTGCCCATGTCGTGAGCGAGCACGACCACCGGGCCCGTCGCTCCCACCTCGCGCACGACGGTTTGCACCAGGTCGGCCTGCTCCAACAGGCTGTAGCTGTGTGGCCGCGGCTTGTCGGACAGGCCGAAGCCGAGGAAGTCCATCGTCACCCAGGCGCGCCCGGCCAACCGCGGCAGCACCGCCCGGAAATCGAACGAACTGGACGGATAGCCGTGCAGCAGTAGGACAGTCGGCCCGTCACCGGCCCCGGTCCGGGCGAACACCCTGCCCACCTCCGTGGACACCCAGCGTCCACCGTCGCGCCAATCTCTAACACTCGGAGATGTCACAGTTCGGGCATACCATCAGGAGCGCTATCGGAGGAGGGGTAATGCGCATCGATTTCACTCCAGACGCCGAGCTGTATCCGTTCGAGTCGCGCTGGTTCGACAGCTCGCGGGGCCGCATTCACTACGTAGACGAGGGAGACGGGCCACCGATCCTTTTCTGCCATGGCAACCCAACCTGGAGCTTCCTGTACCGCGACATCATCGTTGCGCTGCGTGAGCGCTTCCGTTGCATCGCACCGGATTATCTCGGTTTCGGGCTCTCGGACCGGCCCGCGGGTTTCGGCTACAAAATCGACGAGCACGCAGAAGTGGTCGGCGAATTCGTCGATCACCTCGGCCTGGACGGCTACCTGAGCATGGGCCAGGACTGGGGCGGGCCGATCGGCATGGCCGTCGCGGTGGAGCGTGCAGATCGGGTGCGCGGTGTCGTGTTGGGCAACACCTGGTTCTGGCCGGCGGACGTGCTCACCACGAGGATCTTCAGCAGGGTCATGGGCAGTCCCCCGATGCAGTGGGCGATTCTGCAGCGAAACTTCTTCGTCGAGCGGCTGATTCCGGCGGGAACCCAGCACCGGCCGAGCGCGGCTGTGATGGAGCACTACCGGGCCGTGCAGCCCAGCGCCGAGGCGCGGAAAGGCATCGCCGAGATGCCCAAGCAGATCTTGGCCGCCCATCCGTTGCTGGCACGGCTCGCCGGCGAGGTCCCGGCCAAGCTGGGTGACAAGCCCGCGTTGTTGGTCTGGGGCATGAAGGACTTCGCATTCAGGCCCGGCCCGACGATCCCGCGGATGCGCGCGACCTTTCCCGATCACGTCCTCGTTGAGCTGCCCGACGCCAAGCACTTCATCCAGGAGGACGCGGCCGAGGAGATCGCCGCGGCGATCGTCGAGCGGTTCGGCTGACGGCTCACCGAGCCTCAGGCGTACGCCTCCACCGGCGGGCAGGAGCACACCAGGTTGCGGTCGCCGTAGGCGCTGTCGATGCGACGCACCGGCGGCCATACCTTGGGCCGGAAGGCCTTCCCGAGCGGATAGGCGGCCTCTTCACGGGTATACGGGTGATCCCAGTCGGAGATGACCAGGCACTCGGCGGTGTGCGGTGCGCCCCGCAGCGGATTGTCTTCAACAGGCCACTCCCCTGCGCCGACCCGGTCGATCTCGCCGCGAATGGCGATCATGGCCTCGCAGAAGGCGTCGACTTCGGTCAGGCTCTCACTCTCGGTGGGCTCCACCATCAGCGTCCCGGCCACCGGGAAGCTCATGGTGGGCGCGTGGAAACCGTAGTCCGCCAACCGTTTTGCGACATCGTCAACGGTCACGCCGGTCGACTTGGTCATGCCGCGCAGGTCCAGGATGCACTCGTGGGCGACCATGCCGTTCTCGCCGGTGTACAGCACCGGGAAGTACTCGTCGAGGCGCCTGGCTATGTAGTTGGCCGAAGCGATCGCGGTCAGCGACGCCGCCCGCAGGCCGTCGGCACCCATCATGCGGATGTAGGCCCAGGTGATCGGCAGGATCGACGCGGACCCGTAGGGCGCCGACGACACCGGTCGACCGCCGGGCAGCTCTGGGGCGTACGGGTGACCGGGCAGGAACTCGGCCAGATGTGAGCGCGCCGCCACCGGCCCGACGCCGGGCCCACCGCCGCCATGCGGTATGCAGAACGTCTTGTGCAGATTGAGGTGGCTGATGTCGCCGCCGAACCTCCCCGGCCGGGCCAGGCCGACCAGCGCGTTGAGGTTGGCGCCGTCGATGTAGACCTGGCCACCGGCGTCGTGCACGGCCGCGCAGATGTCGGCGATGTCGTGCTCGTACACGCCGTGGGTCGATGGGTAGGTGATCATCAATGCGGCCAGCCGGTCTGCGTGCTCGGCCACCTTGGCTCGCAGGTCGTCGAGGTCGACGTCGCCGTTGTCGCGGCAGGCCACCACGGCTACCCGCAACCCGGCCAACGCCGCCGACGCCGCGTTGGTGCCGTGCGCGCTGGACGGGATCAGGCAGATGTCGCGGTGCGGTTCGCCCCGGCTGGCGTGGTAGTCATGAATCGCCAACAGGCCCGCGTACTCGCCTTGCGAGCCGGCGTTGGGTTGCAGCGAGACCGCGTCGTATCCGGTGATCTGCACCAGCCAGCTCTCCAGGTCCGCGATGAGACGACGCAACCCCGGGCTATCGGATGCCGGGGCGAACGGATGCAGGCGCGCGAATTCCGGCCAGGTGATCGGTTCCATCTCGGCGGCGGCGTTGAGCTTCATCGTGCACGAGCCGAGCGGAATCATGCTGCGGTCCAAGGCGATATCCTTGTCCGCCAGCGTGCGCAGGTAGCGCATCATCGCCGTTTCGGTGCGGTATTGCGTGAAGGCGGGATGGGTGAGGAACTCCGACGTGCGAGTCGCGGTATCGGTGTGGGCCGGTTCGGTGGCCGTGACTCCGAACGCGTCCAGCACGATCGCGACGTGTTCGGCGGTGGTGGCCTCGTCGCAGGCCACCGACACGTGGTCGGCGTCGGCGCGCCAGAGGTTGACACCTTTCGCCTTGGCTGCGGCCAGCACCTCGTCGGCGCGTCCCGGGACGCGCGCCAACACGGTGTCGAAGAAGTTCTCGTGCACCAGCGCATCGCCCAGTCCGGCGCCGATTGCCTCGGCGTGGGAATGCACCCGGCGCGCGATATCGGTCAGGCCGTCGGCGCCGTGGTAGCCGGCGTACATGGCAGCCATCACCGCCAGTAGCACCTGTGCGGTGCAGATGTTGCTGGTCGCTTTGTCGCGGCGGATGTGCTGCTCGCGCGTTTGCAGCGCCAGCCGGTAGGCCGGGGACCCGTCGGCATCCACTGACACCCCGACCAGCCGGCCGGGCAGCTGACGGGCATGCTTGGCGTGCACGGCCAGATATCCCGCGTGCGGGCCGCCGAATCCCATTGGCACACCGAACCTTTGAGTGGTGCCGAACGCGACGTCGGCGCCAATCTCGCCGGGTGGTGTGATCAATGTCAGGGCCAGCAGGTCAGCGCCGACCGCGACCAATGCGCCGCGCTCGTGCGCTTGCGCCACCAAATCCGACCAGTCCGTGATCCGGCCGCTGGAACCGGGCAGCTGGGTGATGACGCCCAAGAACTCGCCGTCGGGCAGACCGTCGCGCAGGTCGGCGGTCACGATGTCGATGCCCAGCGGCTTGGCGCGCGTGGCCAGCACCGCGGCGGTCTGGGTGAATACGTCGACGTCGACGGCCAGCCGGTTGGCCGTGCCGCGAGCCGCCCGGTGCATCAGCGTCATGGCCTCGGCCGCCGCGGTGCCCTCGTCGAGCATCGACGCGTTGGCAACCTCCAGTCCGGTGAGGTCGGCGACCATGGTCTGGAAGTTCAGCAGCGCCTCCAGCCGGCCCTGGCTGATCTCGGGCTGATACGGCGTGTAGGCGGTATACCAGGCCGGGTTTTCCATGATGTTGCGCAACAAGACCGGCGGCGTGAGCGTGTCGTAGTAGCCCTGACCGATCATCGAAACGGCCACGGTGTTGGTGTCGGCCAAGGCCCGCAGCTCGGTGAGCGCCTCGACCTCACTGGCGGCCGGCGCCAACCCGTCCAAACCCGGCGCGGCGCCGCCGTCGGTGAGGTTGTCGAATATGCCGGTCGGGACCGCCTTGGCTGCCAGCTCGTCGAGCGAGTCGACACCGATGACGGCGAGCATGGCCGCGACGGCCGGGCCGTCCGGGCCGATGTGTCGGGCCGCGAAGGTTGACTGGTCGGACACTGGCGAACTCCTGATGAGGGCAGAGGGACTAGCGGTCCTCTCCCTCTGTCTTCACCCAGTCGCCGGGTGCCTGAGAGATTCGGCGCCGGTACTGTCGGCGGCGCCTTTCCCCATCGGCGGGTGCGACCGCTGCCGGTCGCACCGCTTTCCAGAGGCATCGTTGTCTTGCGCGGTCCGGGTGCCTGAGAGGTTGACGGAGAGGTGTTGCTCCTTCGGCGTCCGTGACTGGCAATCACGGAACTCTCCCGCGCGAGGGCGATGCGTGAGCAAGTTTACTCGGCCGCCCTAGTTGCCCGCGAGCGTGCGTGTCTGTACGTCGACACGCCGCAAATCATGTACAACCGCGCACCTTCGCGCGGAAGAGGGCGCGCGGTCAGGGCGCGCGTTCAGGGCGCGCGGTCAGCCGATTTTGCGGTCGCGATGCTTGCGCCGGGACGCGAGCTCGTCTTCGGGGGTGTCAATCGACTCGCCGCCGTCGGCACGCTCGCCGTGGAAATCGGCGATAACGCCGGTCAACTCCCGCATCGCGCCCGACACCGCGATGCCGAACACGCCCTGTCCGCCCTGCAGCAGGTCGACGACCTCTTCAGCCGATGTGCACTCGTAAACCGTGGTGCCATCGGAGAACAGGGTGATGTTGGCCAGATCCTGGACGCCACGCTGGCGCAGATGGTCGACCGCGACGCGGATGTTGTGCAGCGAGATGCCGGTGTCGAGCAAGCGCTTGACGATCTTGAGAACCAGGATGTCCTTGAAGGAGTAGAGCCGCTGGCTGCCGGATCCCGCCGCGCTGCGGATCGACGGCACGACCAGCGACGTGCGCGCCCAGTAGTCCAGCTGGCGGTAGGTGATCCCAGCGATCTGGCACGCGCTCGGCCCGCGGTAGCCGACCAGCTCATCAGGCACGGAATCGTCGGGGAACAGGCCGGGCTGCACGGGAACGCTCGGCGCGGTGACGCTCTGGTCAGTCGTGGCGTCCGCGTGGTCAGCTAGGTCTAGCTGTTCTTGACGTGGCTGGTCGCTCACGGTGGTTCCTCTCGCCGATCGCGCTCTCGTTACTAGCTGCGTCACTGGCTGCCTCCGCAGCCATGTTTGCTCAGGCCCGAGTGCTAGAGAGCTTACGCTTTTCGATAGCTGCCGCGCCTTAGTCGTAATCAAAGTATGGCCGCCGCGGGCCCAAGTCGGCGCACTATCCGCCAGGCGTGTCGACATCGCGAGCCCAGATGAGATGCATCCGTGATGTCGATGTCCACCCTAGTAGCCGTGCCCGCAGCCGCTCAGCCCGCCTCCCGGCAACGGATATTTAGATTGCCCGGATCTTGTGCCTGTCTGCCCTACCTGCAGCTTCGCCGGCCAGATGGGATAGCCAGGTTAGGTGGCCTTGAAATCGTCGGGAGACACGCTGTCGAGAAATTCTTTGAATTTCTCGACCTCGTCTTCTCGCACGGCGGTGTTGGACTCCTCGTCGCTCTCGTCGGGGATCAGCAGACCGGCCTGGGCAAGCACCGCCTCCTCGACGTAGATCGGAACGCCGACTCGCAGCGCGATCGCCACCGAGTCCGAGGGACGCGCCGATACCGTGATATTGCGGTCGAAGACCAGGTCAGCGTAAAAAGTGCCTTCCTGCAGATCGACGATCCGCACCTCTTTCAGCGAATGCCCAAGCGCAGCAATGAGATCCCTGATCAGATCGTGCGTCAGCGGCCGGGGCGGTTCGACGCCTTGTTGCTCAAGGGCAATGGCGGCGGCCTCAGACTGGCCGATCCAGATCGGCAGATACCGGTCACCGTTGGCTTCGCGCAGTAACAGCACCGGCTGGTTCTGCGGCTGCTCCACGCGAATGCCGACAACACGAACTTCACCCATCTGTGTCTGCCCTCCGCACATGCCGCGACTCACCCTCGGCGCGACGACGCGGTGGAACACCATGCCGCCGAACTACCAATCTATCGAAAGAAGTCTAGTCCTCAGCGATGCAGAACGTCGCGAACGGCAGACTTGATCAACGAGGTATGCAAAGTGATGGCGAGTGCCGCGACCTCACGCGCCAGGTCGTCGGCGCGATCGAGAGCGCCGGCCTTGCCGGCTTTGACTATCGGCCCGGCGATTTGGGCGATCAGATCAGACTGCCGGTCGGCTGCCGAACGGAAGGCGCGCAGATGCCGCGGCTCGACACCGTAGTCGGCCAGCGCCCGGGCACACTGCAGGATCACAACAGCGTGTTCGTCGAAGAGTCCGCCCGGACCGGTGGTGATCACCCCGGCTTTGAGCAACGCGGTCAGCAGGTCCTCGTCCACACCGGAGCGTTCCAGGAGATCTTCGCGTCTCAGCCGGATGCGGGTGGGCCCCACCGCGGCCGGATCGGATCCGGCACCGAAGCCGGCGTCAGCGCCGACGGAAACGTGATCGCTACCCGCGACCGACACCAATCGCGGTACGCCGTAAGGCGATCCGAATGGCGGCAGCTCGCCGTCGGGCAGGGCGTCCAGCTGCGACCTGATCACCTTCAGCGGCAGGTAGTGATCCCGCTGAGCGGTGAGGATGAAGCGCAGCCGCGCGCAGTCGTAGGCGGTGAACCTGCGGTATCCCGAGGCAGCACGCTGCGGCGTCACCAGTCCCTCAGCCTCCAAGAAGCGAATCTTGGAGATCGTGACATCGGGGAAATCCGGCCTCAACAGCTCGAGGACCGCCCCGATCGACATCCCGGCCAGCGCCGGGCTATCGGGTGCGCTCACTAGCCTGAAGATCCTCCCTCGTCGTCACCTTGCTTCGGTCCGGTCAAAAACACCAGGCGGAACTTGCCGATCTGCACCTCATCACCATTTGCCAGTACCGCCGAATCCACGGGCTCACGGTTGACGTAGGTGCCGTTGAGGCTACCAACATCGACGACCTGGAAGTCGTTGCCTTCCAACCTGAATTCGGCGTGGCGACGGCTCACGGTGACGTCATCGAGGAAGATGTCGCTGTCCGGATGCCGGCCGGCAGACGTGGTGGCCTGGTCGAGCAGAAAGCGTGAGCCGGCGTTCGGTCCCCGTTTGACGACCAGCAAGGCCGAGCCCGCGGGGAGTCCTTCGACCCCGGATACCGCGCTCTCGGTTCCCGCTTGGGCGGGAGCGTCCAGTTCGTTGAGGAAGTCGGCGCGGAAGACAGACGTCGTCTCCACCGTGACTTCGTCAGCATTCTGGTCTTGCTGACTTCCTGAGTCCATGTCCGTCACGCGCTGCTCCTCACTGGCCGCTGTGGCGTTGTCTGACCGGGCCGCTCGGCCGGCTTCCCACTAGGCGCTTTGCCTCGTACTGCCGATAACTGCCTTCTCATCGTGATGTGTTGACCGTACCGCGCACTGGTGCGCAATGTCCCCACCACTGCGCGATCGACAGGCTGCAGGGACATTAGCAATCGTCACTCGGTTAGTGTGCCGCGGTAGGCCTCGGCGTCAAGCAGTGTCGCAATGGCTGTTTCCAGCTCGGCGGCATCCGCGACCTGGACATCCAGCAGCCAGCCGGCACCGTATGGGTCGGAGTTGACCAGTTGCGGACTGCCGTCCAGATCGCCGTTGACCGCAGACACCTTGCCCGAGACCGGCGCGTACAGGTCCGACACCGATTTCGTCGATTCCACCTCGCCGAAGGATTCGCCCGCGGTCAGCTCGGTGCCCACGTCGGGCAGCTGAACGAAGACGACATCGCCCAGCGCCGACTGGGCGAAGTCGGTGATACCGATCCGCGCGGTGTCTTGCCCACTGCGGCGAACCCACTCGTGTTCGGCGGTGTAGTGCAGGTCGGGCGGGATATCGCTCACGGTGTTCCTGTTCTGGTCGGTCTTGCTCACTTGACGGGCTGAGCGTATTGGTGCGGTTTTGGTTGTCGCAAGGTGGTCACGTCGACTCGGTCGGCTTGCTGCACCGACATCCGCGCACCAACGCGCTTGATGCTGTCCTCCGCACCACCCGGAATGTTCATCGCCGCGGCCAGCGTGGGCGGATCGCCAATCGCCAGAATCGAATACGGCGGCGATAGTGTCTTGCTGTCGATCGTCAACGAGCCGGGCGTACCCACGACCCAGGTGTCGACGCCCACTCGTACCGACTGGTGCGCATCGTTGGTCTCGATCGCCTCGGCGCCGGCGGCGCGCAGCTCGTTGATCACATCGAGCATCACCTCGGGTGACACCCCGGGGCCGGGGTCTTCGATCGTGACGGTCACGCCAGGCCCGGTGGCCCCGACGGCGCCGACCAGGATGGACAGCGCGGCCAGCCTGGCCTGAGCGCTTTGGATGGCGGCTTGGTCGGTGTTGCCGGACGCCTGCAGTTGATTCAGCGTGTTCTGAAGTTCGCTCACTTCCGTGTTCAGCGTGGCTTCGCGCTGCCGCAATGAATCCAGCAGCACCAACAGGTCCGCGGGGCGAGCCGTATCCAGCGAGTCACCCGATTTGGTGTGGCGGACCTGGGTGACAATGGCGAGCCCCAGGACCAAGCACAGCAGGGCGGCCAGCGTTGCGAACAATAGCCGGGAGCGACCGCCGCGCAGCAGTCCGGACAATCCGGTCCGCTGCACCGACCCGATCTCGGGGCGGGGACGGTCCGGGGGTAATTCGTGGCGGCCATGCTGGGCGCCTTCGTCGGCTTTGCGGTCAGCTTCGGAGTGACCGTGCTGCGTTGGCACGTCACGACTTTCGTCGGCGGTGTCGTTTGGCGGGTCCTGGCTCACGCTGACCTCTTCTTCGTCATGCCCCGAATAGCCGTCGCCGCAGCGCGGCGGCGTTGCCGAAGATGCGTATCCCCAACACGACGATGATGGCCGTGGACAACTGCGTGCCGACACCCAGTTGATCGCCGACGTAGACGATCAGGGCGGCGACGAAGACGTTGAAGACGAACGAAACCACGAAAACCTTCGGATCGAATATCCGCTCGAGGTAGGCACGCAGCCCGCCGAACACCGCGTCGAGCGCAGCGACGACCGCGATCGGCAAATACGGCTGGACGACCTCGGGCACGGCGGGATGGAAAACCAACCCCAGCACGATGCCGACCGCAAGCGCGGCGATACCGATCATGCGCGGTTTCCCGCCCGCAGTTGTCCCCGGGGGATCTGTCTTGAGAGGACTTTTCTCACTAGGGCCCAATCTCTTTGGCGAACTTGACTTCCCGGACCGATCCGGCTGGCAGCGACAGACCGTCGGAGACGTTCACGGTGACGCCGACGCCGTAGGAGACCTCCAGCAGCCTAAGACGCTGCAGTCCGGGGCTGTTGTCGAAAACGTCTCGCATCGAGTGCGGCGGCCCGACGGCGAGGATGGTGTACGGGCTACCGGTGGGGTTGTTGTCGACCAGGATCGCTCCTCCGGCCTGCCGGATGGTCACATTCGGCCCGATGCGGACACCGCCGACCGAGATGGCTTCAGCACCGCTCGCCCACAATGAGTTGACGACGAGCTGCAGGTCGCGGTCCAAAATGATTTGTCGGCTGCCGTTCACTCGCTGCTTGGACACATCGGAAAGATTCGGGCTGCCGCCAGGGTCGGTCACGGTAACGGTCAGGCCGGGGCCGATGATCGGCGTCCTGGCTGCGGCCAGGTTAAGCGCGTCGAGGCGGGTCAGCAGCCGCTGTCCCGCGGCGTTGTCTGCCAGCGCGAGGCGCTGCACGTCATCGACTCGAGTCGACAGTGCGCTGCGCCGCTGGGACAACCTGGCGGCGGCGTCTTCGGTCGAACGGACACTTCGCACCAGCAGTTGCTGGGCGGAGCGCACACCGGGTTCAACCGAGCGGGCCTGGGCGACCGCGGCGGCAAATACGGTGGTGACCAGCATCGCCGCCAGGGCCTGCCAAAGCCAGCCGAAAGTGCGCGCTCGCGCAGTCCGGGTTGCGGCAATGCGGCTACGTTTTTCGGCCGCCTCGGCATAACCGGGATCCAGATGTTCCGACAGCAAGGCGCGCAGCAGCGACGGCACCGGGATCAGTGTCGGCCGCGCCGCCGCGTGGGCGCTGCGGCCGGCGGTGGGGTCGTAACCACCGAGCAGGCGGTCAGGTTCAGCCATGATCGCCCGCTTTTCGTGGCACTGGTTGATTGGTGCGTTGGTTGAGCCTGGGCATCCGGCGCACGACCAACGCCATCTGCACCGCGTATAGCACGAACGCCCAGAGGTACATGTAGATGCCCCAGATCAGAAATCCCCATCCGCAGGCGCCGATCACTCGGCTCCACAACGCGTCCCACGTGCCCAGCAGGACGAGCGGAAAGCCGGCCATCAGGGCGAAGGTGGCGGCCTTGCCGACATATGTCACCGGCAGCGCGGACAGTCCGCGACTTCGCAGCACGGGCAACGTCGCGGCCAACAGCCCGTCACGCACCAGCAGTGTGACGACAAACCACCACGGCAGGACCCCGCCCAGCGCCATAACGACGGGCACGGTGACCATGTAGAGACGATCGACCGCCGGGTCCAGCAGAACACCCAACCGCGACGACTGGTTCAGCGTCCGGGCGATCTTGCCGTCGGCCCAATCCGAGGCGCCACTGAACATCAAAATCGCCACCGCCCAGCCGTTGGCGTGCGCGAAGAGCAGGACGTAGACGAATACCGGGATGAGCGCCAGGCGGATGGCGCTCAGCAAGTTGGGTACGGTCAGCACGCGGTCGGGCGGAGGCACCTGCTCCATGAGCCGTGACCTTAACCCGGCAACGATGCGGTCCGCAGCGCGGACCGGGGCACGTCCGTAACGCCACGGCGATTTTCGGCCCGATTTTTTGTAGTGGCGTTACGTACGCCGACTCATCTCAGCGGAATACCCCGGGCAGGCTCAGAGTGGCCAGCGTGTCGTCCGACAGCGGGTTGTCGTTGACCATGTATGTCCACGTCGATGTTGGTCGCGCCAGCTTCGACAGATCCAGCCCCGGCTCCTCTTCGAGGACGTTCGCGGTTTCGAACGTCTGCTGCGCGGCCTCGATCGCGTCGGCGGCCAGCGAGGCGAACGCGTCGACCGCCAACCGGTGGAACTCGTCCAGCGGATTTTGCCGGCCCAGCGCGCGCAAGTGAATGCTCTCGCGGATATCGGCCAGGTACGCCAAATGGTCAGCCCAACCGCGGTCGAGGTGATACAGCATGATCAGCCGACAGATCGTCTCGAGGCGTTCTTCGGAGACATCCTCGGACAGCTCCTCATACCGTTTCGGTGCCAGCTCGGCGAGTTCCTCCCGCGCGGTTGCGGTGCGCAGCAACGTGTTTCGCCGGTCGACGATGATGGCGCGCTGCTGGGCGATCAACTGGTTGTAGCGCCAGGTGTTCGCGTGCACGTCGAGCATCCGGCCTTCGGCAACGCGCTGGGCGTGATCGAGCAGCCCGGCAGCCTTGGGGCTGACAATCCGGCCGTCGTCATCGGTCTGCATCGGCAACTTGTTGCGCTCGAGGTTGGCCACCACGACGTCGTCTTCCCAACTGGAGAAGAACACCGACGACCCGGGGTCGCCCTGGCGTCCTGCCCGACCACGCAATTGGTTGTCCAGCCGTTCGGTGTGATGCCGGCCGGTGCCGACCACGTGCAGCCCGCCGAGTTCGGCGACCCTGTCGTGGTCGGCTTCGTCGGATCCGCCGAGCCGGATATCGGTGCCGCGCCCGGCCATCTGAGTGGATACCGTGACCGACTCGAATTTGCCGGCCTCGGCGATCACCTGCGCCTCCTCGGCGTCGTTCTTCGCGTTGAGCACTACCGCGGGCACTCCACGGCGCAGCAGCCGCTCGTGCAGGTCCTCGGACTCGGCCACATCGCGGGTGCCGACCAGCATGGGCTGTCCGGTTTCGTGCACCTCGGCAATGTGCGCGACGATCCCGTCGTTTTTGGCCGCGGCGGTGATGTAGACCCGGTCGGACTCGTCGTCGCGAATGTTGGGGGTGTTCGGTGGAATCGGTGAAACCCCGAGCTTGTAGAACTGGCGCAGCTGCTCACCGGCGGCCAGCGCGGTGCCGGTCATGCCGCACACGGTCGTGTAGCGGTTGATCAGCGCCTGCACCGTGATGGTGTCGAGCACCTCGCCCGTCTCGGTGGTCTCGATGCCTTCCTTCGCCTCGACGGCGGCTTGCAGGCCGTCCGGCCAGCGCTGCAGCTGCGCGATGCGTCCGCGCGAGGCGTTGATCAAATGCACGGCGTCGTCTCGGACGATGTAGTGCACGTCGCGCTGCAGCAGCACATGGGCATGCAGTGCCACGTTGACCTCGGTCAGCGTGGTGCCGACGTGTTCCTCGGAGTACAGGTCGATGCCACCGAGCGTCTTCTCGACTTTGCGTGCACCGACGTCGGTCAAGTGCACGTTGCGGCTGTCGGAGTCGGTGTCGTAGTCGGTGTCGGCGGCCAGCTCACCGACCAGCTTGATGATCTCCAGCCGCGGTGTCTCCCGGTGCGTCGTGCCGGCCAATACCAGCGGCACCAGCGCCTCGTCCACCAGCACGGAGTCGGCCTCATCGATAAGGGCCACATCAGGATTGGGCGACACCAGGTCGGCAACATCGGTCACCAGTTGGTCCCGCAGTACGTCGAAGCCGATCTCATTGACCGAGGCGTAGGTGACATCGCAGTCGTAGGCGGCCCTGCGCTCCTCGCTCGTCGACTCCGCGGTGATCCAGCCGACCGTCAGGCCCATGGCCTCCAGCAGCGGGCCCATCCACTCCGCATCGCGGTGGGCCAGATAGTCGTTGATGGTCACCACGTGCGCGTGCCGGCCGGCTATGGCGTATCCGGACGCCGCGATGGCCCCGGCCAGCGTTTTGCCCTCACCGGTGGCCATCTCGATCACGTCGCCGGCAAGCATGCGCAGCGCGCCCAGCAGCTGAACATCGAACGGCCGCAACCCCGTTGACCGCTCGGCGGCTTCCCGGGCGATCGCGAGGAACTGCGCGATGTCGTCGGACTCGGCGAGATCGTCGAGGTTGAGCAGCCCTGCCGCCTTGCGCAGCTGCTCGTCGGTGAGGTCGGCGGCTTCCTCGTCGTACTCCGACGAGTCGGTCACCTGAGCCAGCGAACGGCTTCGATCCTTTTCGGTGCTGGCGCCCAGCAGTCGCCAAAATCGGCTGCTCAGCCGGCCAGGTTCAGCGCGGGTGGTCTTTGACACAGGTCAACCGTACGCGACCTCCCGACCAGCGCGAGCGTGCGTAGTAAGCCCGCGACACGCCGGGCACCCGAGTACAAGTGCGCACGCTCGCGGCCCATCAGGCGAGGTTGGACCGGCGTGGGTAGGCGATGCTCGGGTCGGTGAGCACGTTGACGACGGCGGGCAGGCCGCTGGCGAAAGCACGTTCCAGCGCGGGCCGCAGCTCGGCGGGCGCGGACACCAGCTCACCATGGCCACCCAGCGCGCGCGCCACCTCGTCGTAGCGGGTGCCCGGCCGCAACTCCGCCGCCACCGAATAGCCGTAAAGCGCCTCCATGGGGTGTTTTTCGAGCGCCCAGATCCCGTTGTTGCCAATCACCGATACGACCGGCACGTTGTGCCGGACCAGGGTGTCCCACTCCATGCCGCTGAAGCCGAAAGCGCCGTCGCCCTGCAGCAGGACGACCTGACGGTCGGGGCGGGCCAGCTTGGCCGCCAGGGCGTAGCCGGGGCCGGAGCCAAGGCAGCCGAAGGGGCCGCTGTCCAGCCAGCAGCCCGGTAGATAACTGTCGATCACGCGGCCGGCATAAGACCCGAAATCGCCGGCGTCGATGACCACGATGGCGTCGCGGTCCAGCAGCGGTGACAGCTCGGCGTAGACGCGCATCGGATGCAGCGGGACCCGGTCCTCGCCGAGCTCCGCTATTTCGGAGCCACGCGTCGCGGTTTCGGCGGTCCGCAGCTCGCCGATCCAGTCCTGATGTGCGCCCGGTCCGGCCAGCGTCGACAGGATCGACGTGAGGTCGCCGTAGAGACCGGCGGCGATGGGCCGCGGATGGTCGCGAACGGGTTCGGCACGATCCGCCACCACGAGCAGGGTTTGCGGGCCGAACACCTTGCCGAATCCCAGCCGAAAATCCATCGGCACGCCGACGACCAGCGCCACGTCCGCCTCACCCAGCGCTTTTGCCCGTGCCCGCGAGAATGCCAATGGGTGGTCGGCGGGCACGACGCCGCGGGCCATCCCATTCATCAGCACCGGGATCTGGCGTTCCTCGGCCAGACGTAACAGCGCCGCCTCGGCGTGTCCCCACCAGACGTTGGTGCCCGCCATGATCACCGGCCGGTGTGCCGCGGCAAGCAGACCTGCGGCCCGGTCCAGGGCCTCGCCGTCGGGAGCGCAGGGCGGCGGGACGTCGGTGAGCGCGCCGGGGCGGGTCCCGACCTTCGGGTCCTCGGACACGGAAAACACGTGGTCCATTGGGAAGTCGACGAATCCCACACCCGAAGGGGCGCTGACCGCCGCCCGCAGCGCTTCGTCGACAAGCAGGCCCGCGGCGTCGGCAGACTGTGCGGTGGCCGCGAAGCGAGCCAGCGGCGCCACAAACGGCACGTGGTCGATCTCCTGCAGCGAACCCATGCCCCAGCGCAGCGCGGGCGCCCGGCCACCGAGCACCACCAGCGGCGACTGGTTCTGCTGCGCGGCCGCCATCGCGCTCATCCCGTTGGTGACGCCCGGGCCGGCGGTAAGCGCGGCCACGCCCGGCACCCTGGTCACCTTCGACCAGCCCTCGGCGGCGAAGGTCGCCGTCTGCTCGTGGCGGGTGTCGATCAGCCGGATACCCTCGTCACGGCACCCGTCGTAGATGGAAAACAGGTGGCCGCCGGATAACGTGAAAATGGTGTCGATTCCGCTGGCCCGCAGCCGGCGCGCGATGAGCCGGCCGGCATGTACGGTCTGGCTGGACGGAGCCTCGATGCTCATCCAGGCAGCCTATCCATACTGCCTCGGGTACCTTCGCGGGGAAGTATCCACCATGAGGCACCCCCGGATGCCTCGGTAACAAGGAGACGTCGAAGTTGGATCCCAAGCCGTTCAAGGAATCCATAGACTGGTCGGCCGCGCTCCATGACTCCCTGCGATGGCTGGGCGAAGCCTGGGCGATCAGTGCCGTGTGTCTGCTGGTTGTGCTGGTCTTGATCAGGTATCTCTCGGTCTGGGGCCGGCAATACTGGCGGATCACCCGGGGCTACTTCATTGGCCCAAGCGCCGTCCGGGTCTGGCTGATGCTGGGCGTGTTGCTGCTGCTGGTCCTGCTTTCCGTGCGTCTCGCCGTCTTGCTCAGCTACCAGAGTAACGACCTGTACTCGTCGCTGCAGACAGCGTTCGAAGGCACTGCCACGGGCGACGACAAGGTCAAAAACTCTGGGATTCATGGCTTTTGGATGTCGCTTCTGCATTTCAGCGTGCTCGCGGGCATATTAATCGCCCGCATATTGATCGACATCTACCTGACCCAGCGATTCATCATCGCCTGGCGCATCTGGCTGACCAGCCACCTCACCGACGACTGGTTGGACGGCAGGGCCTATTACCGGGATCTGTTCATCGACAACACCATTGACAACCCGGATCAGCGGATCCAGCAGGACATTGACATCTTCACGGCCGGGGTCGGTTCAACCCCGAACATCCCCTCTTATGAGACGCAGAACACGTTGCTGTTCGGGGCCGTGCGTGCGGTCGCTTCGGTGATTTCGTTTGCGGCGATCCTCTGGAACCTGTCCGGGGACCTGAACATCTTTGGCTTTGCGTTGCCACGCGCGATGTTCTGGGTCGTCTTGGTCTATGTGCTCATTGCGACCGTCGTCGCGTTTTGGTTGGGCCATCCGCTGATCTGGCTCAGTTTCAACAACGAGAAACTGAACGCCGCATTTCGTTATGCGCTGGTGCGGTTGCGTGACGCCGCAGAGGCGGTCGGCTTCTACCGTGGTGAGCGAGTAGAGCGGGCGCAATTGTGGCGGCGCTTCACTCCGATCATCACTAATTACCGCAGGTTTGTGCGCCGGACCATCCTGTTCAACGGTTGGAACTGGTCGATGTCCCAGGCGATTGTCCCGTTGCCGTGGGTGATCCAGGCGCCGCGGCTGTTCGCCGGCCAGATCGCCTTCGGCGATGTGGGCCAGACGGCGACCGCATTCGGCGAAATTCATGACTCGCTGTCGTTCTTCCGCAACAACTACGACGCCTTCGCCTCTTTCCGCGCCGCGATCATCCGGTTGCACGGTCTGGTCGATGCCAACGCAAAGGGCCGGGCGCTGCCGGCGTTGTTGGTCAAGCCGAGTCAAGAAGTGGCCGTTGAGCTCGCCAACGTCGAAGTGCGCACACCGGCTGGTGACCAATTGATCGATTCGCTCGACGTGCAGCTGGACACCGGCGAGGCGTTGGTGATCACCGGGCGTTCCGGCGCCGGCAAGACCACGCTGCTGCGCAGTCTTGCCGAATTGTGGCCGTACGCCTCCGGGACGCTGTGCCGTCCGGACGGCGACAACGCGACGATGTTCTTGTCGCAGTTGCCGTATGTGCCGCTGGGCGCGTTGCGTGGCGTGGTGTGTTACCCGAACTCACCGGACGCGATATCGAACGATGAACTGCGCGACGTGCTGACCAAGGTGGCGCTCGCCCCGCTCCATGACCGGCTCGACGAGGAGCAGGATTGGGCCAAGGTGCTCTCCCCTGGCGAGCAGCAGCGCGTCGCCTTCGCGCGCATCTTGCTCACCAGGCCGCAGGCGGTATTCCTCGACGAGGGCACCTCGGCGCTCGACGAGGGCCTGGAATTCGCGCTTTACCAGTTGGTGCGAAGTGAGCTGCCGGACTGTGTCGTGGTCAGCGTCAGCCATCGGCACACCGTGGAGCAGCACCACGAACAACAGCTCCAACTGCTCGGCGACGGCCAGTGGCGGCTGGGGCCGGTGGAGAAGGAACCAGCGCGGGTCTAGCCGCCGCCCGCCGCGTGCGCTCCGGCGCGGCGGCCGAAAAACGAGCCTTCACCCAGCTGCGTGCCGCTGGCATAGCCCTTGCCGTCCTGGGCGATGTTGGACGCGGACGCCCCGACCGCATACAAGCCTGCCACCACCGTGCCGTCTTCGCGCAGCACCTGCCCGTCCACCGACACGGCCAGCCCCCCGACGGTGAACCCGGCATACATGGCCTTGCCGAGCGACATGTCGAACGCGCCCCAGGGTCCTTTGTCTTGCGGCGCAAGGAATTCCGGCTGCTTGTGAAAATCGGGATCCTCGTTACGCGACGCGTACGTGTTGTAGCGGTGCAGCGTTGCGACCAGGTTGCCCTGCGGGATACCTAGTGCGGCTTCCATCTCGGCGACGGTCTCCCAGCCGTCGATGAGCGGGACCAGTGGCATCTTGGGTTGCTCGAGGTGCGCCTCGTCAACGATCAAGAACGCCGCGCTGCCGGGCTGATCCATGATGAAACCCGAAGTCCTGGAATGGTAGGAATCTTCGGCGACGAACCGCTGCCCGAGCTTGTTCACGATGATCCCGGTGAGCAGGATCGACGGCGGGTAGGGCGGCGCCGTGATGAAGATCTGATCCATGTGCTGGGTTGCGCCGCCGGCCGATGCGCCCATCCGGATACCCAGGCCGTCGTCATAGGTGTTGCCGAGCACGAACGGCTTCTCGGCCAGTTTCGGCGTGTACTTGGCTACCATGTCCGGGTT
The DNA here is from genome assembly GCA_035552295.1 of Mycobacterium sp. Classification (GTDB taxonomy): domain Bacteria; phylum Actinomycetota; class Actinomycetes; order Mycobacteriales; family Mycobacteriaceae; genus Mycobacterium. Next base: position 29,644 of record DASZLQ010000125.1, read on the forward strand.
CATCACGAATCCCCCGGCAGCGATGATGACCGACTTTGCCTTAATCGCACCGGTTTCGGAGAACTGCTTCCACATCACGCCGGTCACCCTCATCTCTGGGCCCGAATCCTCCACGATGAGCTCGGTGGCGCCGGTCTCGTACCGGAATTGCACGCCCAGGCTTGCGGCCCGCTTGAGCAACAGGTCGATCACCATGCTGGCGCCGCCGGTGTCGCCGGGCACGGGAACCTTGTGGCCGCGTGGCGCCGGCACCGCCTTCTCCAGAAACGGCCACACCTTCTCGTTGCCGGTAAACATCAGCCCCTCGGTATTGGGCTGGATCACCGCCTTCCCCGGAAAGTAGCTGCGTTCGAACTGGAATCCCAAGTCTTCCAGCCAATTGAAATGCTCGACGCTACCTTCGCAGTACGCACGAATCTTGGCGTGGTCGGGTTGGCGGGACACCGCAACCAGGTATTTGTACATCTCTTCGGGCGAGTCGGGATTACCGGTCGCCTGCTGCACGGCGGTGCCGCCGCCCAGGTAAAAGTGGCCTCCGGCAAGCGAAGTGGTACCGCCTGCCACGGCAGCCCGCTCGAGCACCAGCACCCGTGCCCCGGCTGCCGCCGCGCTCACCGCCGCGCACCCACCGCCGATACCGAAACCGATCACCACCACGTCGACGTCATCAGACCATGACGTGACCGTGTCGACGTCGACGGTTGCTGGTATCTCGGTGCTCACCGCTGCTCCTGTTTGATGTAGTCGTAAAACGCCCGCATTTCGGGCGAGATGTACGCGATCTCTACAAACGGCACGCCCGCCTGCGGTGCTGACACGTAGGCGAATTGAATTCCGCCCGGCATCATGCCCTGCTGCACAACCGCGGCGCCGTGGTCAGCGGCCTCGGCCAGCGCCGCGTCGAATTGTTCGGGGCTCTCGGCCTCGATGCAGATGTGGTGCAGACCCGGCCCGGAGTCCCGCAAAAAGTCACTATAGATATTCTGCCCGCGGACCGGCGAGATCAGCTCCAGCTGCATGTCGCCGAGATAGCTCAGCGAGATGCTGGCGACGAAATCGGCGGGCTTGCCGAGGTAGCTGCAAGCATCCGGAGCAAAGTGCACGTCAGGTATCCGCACCCACTTCCGGACCCCTAAAAGGCCGGTGAGGGTCGTTTCAGTGGCGTCCAGGTCAGGAGTAACCCATGCGATCTGCGTCGGCGCTTGAATGGGAAGGGTCATCGTTTGGCAGGATAGCCCAGCCTGCCAGCCGCCAGAAAGGCCCCGAAAGACTTTGCCGCAATCGAGCGCCTGGTGCCCGGAAATGCCGAATGAACACGTTCTAATTCGTGGCTGGCATCAATGCTGGGACAGCAGGTCCACGAGCAGCCGAAGCTGGGTGTCGAAGATCGCCTCGGGATCGGTGAGAGTGTCTGCGCCGTACTGCCCGAACACTTCGAGGCTGATCGCGCCCAGCACGCCCGCCCAGAACAAGAAGCACTTGGCGATGACGGAATCGTCGCCGGGAAAGCTGAATTCGTGGCGAATCCGTTCAAAGTCTGACGACATCGGTTGCGGTGCAACAGTATCGGTCAATCTGATATCGCCGGTGGCGATCCCGGCGGCGATGGCGTCGAAGATGGCTCCCACCACGCGGGTGCCGACTCCGACGGTCCGCTCCCGGGGTGCGTGATATCCGGGGACCGGGCTGCCGTACAGCAGGGCCCACTGAGCGGGATGCGCCACCGCCCAGCGCCGCGCCGCCCGAGCGATCGCGATAACGTCGTCACTCCATAGCTCGTCTGCGGTGTCGCGGGCCCGATCCACCGCGTCGGCCAGGTCGGAATAGGCGTTAATGAGCAGCAAGGTCAGCAGCTCGTCGCGGCTGGACACGTACCGGTACACGGCCGAGGACACCATGCCCAGGTCGCGGGCTATCGCACGCAGCGACAACCCGGCTGCGCCTCGATCGACCAGATGGAGCCGACCCAGCTCGACGATCCGCGCCTCGATCTGCTCCCGCGATTCCTGGCGTTTGCCCACGTAGCCAGTCTGACATAAACGAGATCACCGCTCTTGCTTTTTGGCTAGCGTTGTGAGAGCGTGACTACTACCGAGAGCACTGCTCTCATCACTCTCAAGCACCGAGACCCCCCGAGAGGACCCACGATGCCCACCCGATACGAAGAACCCAACCGGGCCGCGCGGGCCGCAAACGGGGTAATCCGTTGGCTCGCCGAGATGGGGATCAGCATCGCCGGGACCCGAGCGCTGCGCGTGCGCGGCCGCAAGAGCGGGAAACAGCGCGCAGTGGTGATTAATCTGCTGACCGTCGACGGCGTGGACTATCTCGTCTCACCGCGCGGTAACACCCAGTGGGCGCGCAACGTCCGAGCCGCGGGCGTCGTCGAAATGGGACCGCGCTGGCGCAGAGAACGCCTCCTAGTGACCGAGGTGGACGATGCGGCCAAACCCGAGGTACTGAGGCGCTATTTGGCCAGGTGGTACTGGCAGGTCAAGGGGTACGCTGCTGGGTTGACACCGGAATCCAGCGATGAGCAGCTGCGTGCCGCCGCCCCGTCCATCCCGGTGTTTGTGCTCGCCGCAGGCGGCGCGTCCGGCTGATGCGCCCTAACTCGGGCTGGTGCGCATCCCGAGATCCTCGCGGACCTGCTCGGAGGTGGACCGCCATGACACCGCCGCCGGGAAATCGCCCCAGACGCTGTTGAAGATCCCGACCATCTGCCCGGGTCCCCCGTCGGGGGCGAGGTATACGGGCCCACCCGAATCACCCGGGCGACTGAGGACGCCGTGGGACATGGTGAACCAACCGTTGTTGACGCTTTCCACCGTTCCGCAGGTCTCGCCGGTGGCGACACCGAAATGGCAGACCGCCTGTCCTGGCTGCACGGTCAGACCCGGGGTCGAAACCAGTGCACGCCCGCCCGGCAGGATGTTGTTCGCCGGGACGTTGTCCAGCACGATCGCCTCGTAGTCGTTGACCGTCTGGTCGGTGGCCACGGTCGAGCCGCTGGGTGTGTTGTCCCGGAAGGTCGCGAGATGCCCGATGACGTGGCGGTCCTTGTCGGTGACTATTCCCCCGCCCCGGCAGTGCCCCGCGGTGAACGCGATCTTCAGGCCCGGGTCCACGTAGCCCAACGTGCAGAGGTGGCTGTCCTGGTGGATCTCCATGCCCGGGAAGACCTCAATGGGGTCCGCTCCGGCCGGCGCGGCCGGCAGCCCGGGCACCAGCGCCGCGACGGTAACGGACGCGGCAAACGCGCGAATTGCCAGGGAGCGCACCATGGACTCCGTTCCGTCGGGCCGGCGCATGCACCGGCCACGGGTTGAGATTACGACGCAAATCTCGCCGACGTTGAGTCTTTCGCGTGACCTGGTCTTGACGTTACCGTGACGTGGCCAGCGGCACCGCGCTGCCGGTTTGGCCGGCCGCAGCCGGCACCCAGCCCGGGGGTCCGAAGACGTAGCCCAGGCGATCGCGCGGGCGGCTCGCGGAGCGCCAATCGCGGACGATCGCGGCGTATTCGCGGATCTGCAGGTTCCAGATGTTGAACGTGTCCACCTGCTTGGTGAGACCGTAATGCGGGCGGAACACCTCCGGCTGGAAGCTACCGAACAATCGGTCCCAGATGATGAAGATGCCGCCATAGTTCTTGTCGAGATACACCTTGTCCATCCCATGGTGCACTCGGTGATGCGACGGCGTGTTGAAGATGAATTCGAACGGCCGCGGCAGTTTGTCGATCCGCTCGGTGTGCACCCAGAACTGGTAGATCAAGTTCAGCGACCAACTGAAGAACACCATCCACGGGGGAAGTCCTAACAGCGGCAACGGAATCCACATCAAGATTTCGCCACTGTTGTTCCACTTCTGGCGCAGTGCCGTGGCGAAGTTGAAGTACTCACTGGAGTGGTGGGCTTGATGAGTAGCCCAGATCAGCCGGACGCGGTGTGCGATGCGGTGATAGATGTAGTACAGCAGGTCGACGCCCACGATCGCGATGACCCAGGTGTACCACTTGGTCGGCGAAAGGTGCCAGGGCGCGACATAGGCATAGATCGCCGCATAGCCGAGCAGCGCCAGGGTCTTCCAGCCGGCGGTGGTGGCTATCGAAACCAGCCCCATCGAGATGCTCGCCCTCGAGTCGCGCGTCAGGTAGGCGCCGGACGCCGGCCGTGGTTTCTCGGTGCCGGCGGCCTCGATGCGCTCCAGCTTGCGGGCCGCCGTCCACTCGAGAATCAACAGCAGCAAAAAGAATGGAATGGCGAACAGCACCGGATCCCGCATCTGCGAGGGCAGCGCGAACCAGAACCCAGTCAAGGCGTGCACACAGATAGATTACGACCATCGGCGCGACACCGATCAGGCCGATCCGCACACCTTCGTCCGTCAGGCGGTCCACACTGTGGCTGATGACCAGCGATCAATCGCACGACGCTCAAACCCCGCCGACCGTCCCGGATTGACGGGGTGCTGAGCACTTGACCGCTGTCATCGTCATCGGCTCCGGGTTTGCCGGGCTATGGGCGGCGCTCGGCGCAGCCCGGCGACTCGACGAGCTCGCCGTTCCAACGGGCACGGTCGATATCACCGTGTTGAGCACCAAACCATTTCACGACATCCGGGTTCGCAACTACGAGGCCGATCTGAGCGCCTGCCGCATCCCGCTCGCCGACCTGCTCGACCCAGCTGGAGTTGCGCACGTCGCCACCGAGGTAACCGCGATCGATACCGCCGCTCGCACTGTCAGCACGTGCGGCGGTGGGACGTACGGCTACGACCGCTTGGTGTTGGCGTCGGGCAGTCACGTGGTCAAGCCGGCCATACCGGGCCTGCGGGAGTTCGGTTTTGATGTCGATACCCATGACGGTGCCCTCGCGCTGCAGCGCCACCTGCTCGCTCTCGCCGGCGAGCCGGCAACCACAGCGGCGGCGACGGTCGTCGTGGTCGGTGCCGGGCTGACCGGCATCGAGACGGCCTGCGAGCTGCCGAAGCGGCTGCACGCGTTGTTCCCCGACGGTTTTGTCACGCCCCGGGTGGTTCTGGTCGACCACAACGCTGTCGGCTCCGACATGGGCTCCTCAGCGCTGCCGGTGATAGAACAGGCCTTGTCGGACAACGGTATTGAGACCAGAACCGGGGTGGGTGTCGCGGCGGTGAGCAAGGATGGCGTGGCGCTGTCAACGGGTGAGCAGCTCGAGGCGGCCACGGTGGTGTGGTGTGCCGGCATGCGCGCGAGCCCGTTGACCGAGCAGCTGCCGGTCGCCCGCGACCGGCAGGGCCGGGTGCCCGTCGACGACTATCTGCGGGTGATCGGGGTGCCGTCGGTGTTCGCCGCAGGTGACGTGGCAGCAGCTCGGATGGATGACGAGCACCTGTCCGTGATGTCGTGTCAGCACGGCCGGCCGATGGGACGCTGCGCCGGCTTCAACGTGATCAGCGACCTGTTGGACGAACCGATGCTGGCGCTTCGGATCCCTTGGTATGTAACGGTTCTCGATCTCGGCCCGGCCGGTGCGGTCTACACCGAAGGATGGGATCGGCTGGTGGTCGCCAATGGCGCGCGGGCCAAGGCCACCAAGCGGACCATCAACACCCGGCGGATCTATCCACCGCTGACCCGAAACCGCACCGACCTGCTGGCCGCGGCCGCGCCGGACCTGCAGGCCCGCCCCTAGCTGCGCGGCGCTACTCCGATTGCTGGGCCTTGTCGCCGGCGTACCACTGCACCGCGCGAACGCCGGGTTGCAGCGACAATTCGGCCACCAGCCGCTCAAGCTTGGCCGGCGTATGGCCGTTCATGAGTAGGTGTGCGCTCAAGGTGATTTCGTCGTCGGTGGCGTGCCCGGTGTGGATACCACGCAGCGTGATGTCGTTGCTGCTGGCGTGTTGCACGATCTGCGCGCGCGCGTACTTTTCGGATTTGGGTCGGCAGATCACCTGCACCAGGTAGGGCTGCAGGCTTTCGTCTTCTTCGACGGTGTTGTCGTGGTCGATCAGCCGCCCGAGTGGCCGCCCGCACAGGTGGATGGCGACGACGGTGCCGGTGCCGATCAACGTGAAGACCAGATGCCCGGAGGCGGCCATTACACCCACTGCCGCGGAGCACCACAGGGTGGCGGCGGTGTTGAGGCCCCGGACATTGAACCCCTCGCGCAGGATCACCCCTCCGCCGAGAAACCCGATGCCCGACACCACATATGACGCGACTCTGGTGGGGCTGCTGTCTTCGGTGGCGACCGCGTAAAGCACGAACAACGTTGCACCGCCGGCAACCAGCGCGTTGGTGCGCAGGCCGGCCATGCGCGCGCGCCATTGCCGCTCTAGGCCGATGAGGGCGCCGCAACCCACTCCGACCGCCAGCCGGAGCGCGAAATCGGCGACGCTCAGCGTCTGCATGACACCGCACTCCTTCCCCCGGATTTTCCCCGGATCTCCCGCGGTCGGCGCTGGTCGGCGGCTGCCAACCACATCTAGCCACATCTAGGCGAACGGCAGGTTGACCCCAGCCAAACCGGCTGCATTGCGGCCACATTCGCGAAACCGCTCGACAGTCAAAGGGTGCCCGCCAGGACCCGGCTTGCGACTACTGCGCCAAGGCTCGCTGATTCTTACTGAGTTGTTGTGGGCAGTAATACTTCGCTGAGATCGCTAGGAATACGGTTGCGTGGTCTGTGGTCAACCCGGGATTGCTGCTCTGCAGGTCGCCGACCAGCTCCGGGCCAGATTTGCCATTACCGATCCATCCGCACACCGCCTTGCCAAATGCGATGGCTCGATCAGAGCTGGTGTAGTTGATGCCAGCATCGCGCACCGTCGCCAAAAAGCCTGTGTCGTCGAAGCCGTCGCCCGGATCGCCGTAGGCGGGCGCGGCAAGGCCGATCATGGTGGAGACGCCGAGCAGCACTAGCAAGAGTCTCGTGACTCTCACCACGTACTGTCTGCCTTGCGTCCCCATGTTGACCCCATTAGCTCGGCGGTGACTCGCGAAGCGGTGTGCTCTGTTGTCAGGCCTTGGTGAGTTGTTGGGGGCAGTAGAATTTCGCTGAAATCATGGCGAAGTTGGATGCGTTCTCCATATCGAATCCGGGATTGTGGGTTTTCACGTCGTGGACTAGCTCCAGGCCCGATTCGCCGTTTTCCAAGCACGTGCACACCGCATGGGCGGACCCGATAACTTGACCTGGGTTGGGGTAGCTGATGCCGACTTGGTGCAGGGCGGCCAGGAAGCCTGCGTCGTCACCGTCGGGGGCTGGAGGAGGATCGGCATATGCCGGCGCCGCGAGGCCGAGCATGGCGGAAACGCCGAGTAGCGCTAGTAGCGATCTCATGACTCACCTTTCTCCCAATTAAGTTGCCCGCTAGCCCAACTGGGCATCCGACGGCACGACTTTTGGCTTGTCGCCTTTGGACAGGTGCACTGCATGGATGCCGGGTTTCTTCGACAGTTGCTCGAGCAGGCTGTCAAGGCCGTCTTGATCGACAGTGTGGTGCTGCACGCTTTCGGGTTTCTCCGATATTTGCGCGACCACGCGCTTCAGTTGCTCCGGCGAGTGTTTGTCTTTGAGGTCCTTGAGCGGGGTAAGACGGCCGCGGACGCCAGCACGGGCCACAGCGGTGGGACCCCCGGCGCCTAGGGCGCTACCGAGCATGCCCGCCATTGACATCGAACTGAGCAGCCCGCCCTCGCCGAGCGCGGCCGCCGGCACGGCGTCCGGCCCGGCAGCCGACAACGCCGCAGCGACCGTCCTGATGGCCGGCGTCGCCGAGGCCCAGCTCGGCGGGACTGACAACTTTCCGACCAACGTGCCGGCATTTCCCATACTGCCCCGTACTTCGCTGAACAGCGTGCCCCGGCCCCAGTGTGGCGCCCCAAGCCCGGCCCCCAGCGCGTCCTTGGGGAGCGCGCCAAGCGCCGCCGTGTGGGGGGCGAACTTGAGGAACTGCGACGCGGG
>DASZLQ010000126.1:0-14914 GCA_035552295.1 Mycobacterium sp.
TAACGACATCGCTGTCGGTCGGATCGGTCATCGCCGGTCGAGTGTTCGGGAGGTGAACATCGAAGCAGAGTCTAACGGGTTGGCGCGCAGAAGCCGGGCGACCCGCGGGCAAGATAACCAGCGAATACGGCCGAATATCGCTGGTGACGCCCGCAATAGCGCACAGCGTTAACACCAGTCACACCAGCAACATTGGACCGCCCGCGGCGGCCGGTGTCACTCCCACGGCCAACCGTTCCGGCAGTGGCCGCACTATCCTGGACTTCCATGGATCTCAAGCGACGGATACCCCTGCTGCGGTGGTCGGTCTGGCGGATGGCCGGCGGCGCGCGCAACTTCACCACCACCGGCCAGATCGGTGACGGACGCGAAGCTGCCGCGGTCGAATACGTCCTGAAGAACGCCCGGGCCGGCGACATCGACGACGTGTTGGCGACCATCGACAAGTTCGCCTACGAAAAGTCGATGCTGATCAATGTCGGCGACGAGAAGGGTCAACTCCTCGACGCCGCGGTGCGCCGCGCCGATCCCGGGGTCGCACTGGAGCTGGGCACCTACTGCGGCTACGGCGCGCTGCGGATCGCCGGAGCCGCTCCGAACGCCAAGGTGTACTCCGTCGAACTCGCCGAGGCCAACGCCATCAACGCCCGCCAGATCTGGTCACATGCCGGGGTCGCTGACCGAGTGACCTGTGTCGTCGGCACCATCGGCGACGGCGGACGCACCCTGGACGCGCTGGCGAGTGAGTACGGATTTGCTTCTGGCGCACTTGATTTCGTGTTCCTCGACCACGACAAGGACGCCTATCTGGACGACTTGCAGAGCATCCTCGACCGGGGCTGGCTGCATCCGGGCTCGATCGTAGTCGCCGACAACGTCAGGGTGCCGGGCGCACCGAAGTACCGCGAGTACATGCGCCGACAACAAGGCAAGCTGTGGAACACCGTCGAGCACAAAGCGCACCTCGAATACCAGTCGCTGGTCTCCGACCTGGTGCTGGAATCCGACTACCTGGGCTGAAATCCGGCGTCGAACGTCGACTTGTTGTCGAAATTCGGGGCGGCGGTTTAGGGCCCAACGAGTCGACGTTCGGCGAACGGTTATCGTGCGCGAGGGTGAGCTCCGGCCCACACTTCGCGCAGCGCATGCACGGTGACCAGGGTGTAGATCTGCGTGGTCGTCACCGAGGCATGGCCGAGTAATTCCTGGACCACCCGGACGTCCGCGCCGCCTTCGAGCAGGTGAGTGGCGAAGGAATGCCGCAGCATGTGCGGCGACACCCCCGAGGTGATGCCGGCCCGCTCGGCGGCGTCCTGCAGCACCTGCCATGCGCTTTGCCGCGATAACCGGCCGCCGCGCACATTGAGGAAGATGGCCGCCGTCCCGCGGCCGCGGCGGGCCAGCTCCGGGCGTCCCCGCACCAGATACGCGTCCAGCGCTTGCACGGCGGGGCGTCCGACCGGCACCAACCGCTGCTTGCCGCCCTTGCCGCGCAACAACACCGTTCTCGCCTGGGTGTCGATGTCATCGACGTCGAGGCCGACGGCTTCGGAGATCCGTGATCCGGTGGAGTACAACAGCTCTAGCAGCGCGCGGTTGCGCAGCGTCAGCGGACCGTCGGCCGGGCTGTCGCCGCCCGCGCCTTCCAGCAGCGCCAGTACCTGGTCGATGGTCAGGCTTTTCGGCAGTCGCCGGCCCGGTGTTGGCGGCCTGACCGCCCGCGCCACGTCGAGTTCGGCCAGCCCTTCGGCGGCGGCGAAGCGATGCAAGCCGCGCACCGCGATCAGCGCCCGCGCCGCCGACACTGCAGACAGCGCCGCGGTCCCGGAATCGGGATCGCCGCGCCGCAGCGCCACCAGGAATTCGCTGACGTCGTCCTCACCGACTTTGGCCAGATCGTGAATTCCTCGGTCCGACAGGTGTTTCGAATAGCGACGCAGGTCGCGGCGATAGGAACTCAGCGTGTTTGGCGCCACGCCCCGCTCGATCGTCAGATGGTCGAGGTAGCCCTGCAGTTGTGTCTCCAGCACAGGCGCGGTCATTGCTCGGCCTTTCGCGCGACGAACGCCGTCGGCTTGTCGATCCAGGCGCTGTCCAAAGGACGCGGGTCCGCGAAACCCTTGGTGATCGCATGGGCGGCCAAAATCCCCGCAACAGCAATGGCATTGACGATTTCACCGCTCAGCACCTTTCGGGCGGCCTCGACGAGGGGATACCACCGCAACGTCATGTCGGCTTCTTCGTCGTGCGCCTCGGGCCGGTCCACCTGACTCAATCCCGTAGCCAGATAGACCCGCACCGATTCGTCACTGAATCCGGGCGTGGAATCGAGGTCGACGAGCACCTGCCAGGTGCTGGCCTGCAGGCCGGCCTCCTCCTGTAGCTCCCTGGCGGCGGTCAGATTCGCGGCCTCGCCGTCGACATCGAGTAGGCCGGCAGGCAGCTCCCATAGCCGCCTTCCGAATGCGTGGCGGTACTGATAAACCAGCGGGATATTGCCGTCGTCGTCCATCGCCACAATGGCGACCGCGCCGAAGTGTTCGACGACGTCCCGGGTGACGACCTTGCCGCCGGGCATTCGCACCTGGTCACGACGCAGCGCGAAAATCTTTCCGGTGTGCAGCGTTTCGGATGACGCCGTCTCGAAAACGTGCTCAGCCACGGGTTGCGGGCTCGGGTAGCGGCCGCTGTACGCTGTCTCGCTGCTGGTCTCCATTGGACGCGTGCTCGGGGATCTCCACCGGCAGCTGCTCACCCTTCTTGTAGTCGATGGCCGCCCCGACGAATGCCACGAACAGCGGGTGCGGCCGGGTCGGCCGACTCTTCAGTTCGGGGTGGGCCTGGGTGCCGACGACGAACGGGTGGATGTCGGGCGGATACTCGATGAACTCCACCAGGTGGCCGTCGGGCGAGGTCCCGGAGAAACGCAGACCGCTTTCGGCGATCCGGTCGCGGTAGGCGTTGTTGACCTCGTAGCGGTGCCGGTGCCGCTCGGATACCTCCGTCGTCCCATACGCTTGTGCCACAATGGAATCCGGCTCCAGCACCGCGGGATAGGCGCCCAGCCGCATGGTGCCGCCGAGGTCGGCTTCCCCGGCCACGATCTGTTCCTGATCTGCCATCGTGGAGATGACGGGATCCGGTGTGGCCGACTCGAATTCGGCCGAGTTGGCCTCGGTGAGACCCACCGAGCGGGCGGCTTCGATCACGATGCACTGCAGGCCAAGGCACAGCCCCAGCACCGGCAATCCGCGCGACCGGGCGTGTTGGATGGCGCCGATCTTGCCCTCGATGCCGCGGATACCGAAGCCGCCGGGGATCAGCACACCGTGCACCTCCCCGAGCGCCGCCGCGGCGCCGGCGGCGTTCTCGCAGCCATCGGAGGCCACCCAGACCATCTCCACCTTCGCGTGGTGCTTGAACCCGCCGGCGCGCAGCGCCTCGGTGACCGACAGGTAGGCGTCGGAAAGCTCGACGTACTTTCCTACCAACGCAATTCGCACCGTTTCGTGTGGTTCGTGAACTCTGCGCAGCAGGTCGTCCCATTCGGTCCAGTCGACGTCGCGGAACGGGAGGTTGAGTCGGCGCACCACGAAGGCGTCGAGCTCCTCGCGGTGCAACACCTTCGGGATGTCGTAGATCGACGGTGCGTCCGGGGTGGAGATGACGCCGTCGATGTCGACGTCACAGCTCAGCGCGATCTTGTTCTTCAGGGCTTCGGGGACATCGCGGTCGCAGCGCAAGATCAGCGCGTCCGGGGTGATACCGATGCTGCGCAGCGCGGCCACCGAGTGCTGGGTCGGCTTGGTCTTGAGTTCGCCCGACGGGGCCAGGTACGGCACCAGCGACACATGCAGGAAGAAGACGTTCTCCCGCCCGAGGTCGTGGCGCACCTGGCGAGCCGCCTCCAGAAAGGGTTGCGACTCGATATCGCCCACGGTGCCACCGATTTCGGTGATCACGACGTCCGGGCGGTTGCCGTCGGCGTCCGGTTCGGCCATCGCCCGGATCCGCCGCTTGATCTCGTCGGTGATGTGCGGGATGACCTGCACGGTGTCGCCGAGGTATTCACCGCGTCGTTCCTTGGCGATAACGGTCGAATACACTTGCCCGGTAGTAACATTGGCCGAGCCGGACAGGTCGCGGTCCAGGAACCGCTCGTAATGGCCGACGTCGAGGTCGGTCTCGGCGCCGTCCTCCGTCACGAAGACCTCGCCGTGCTGGAACGGGTTCATCGTGCCCGGGTCGACATTGAGATACGGGTCGAGCTTTTGCATCGTCACGTGCAACCCGCGGGCGGTCAGTAACTGGCCGAGGCTGCTCGCGGTCAACCCCTTGCCGAGCGACGAAGCGACCCCACCGCTGACGAAGAGGTGCTTGGTGGCGGTTTGCGGGTGCTTACGCACTGGCGACCTCCGTGAAGACGGGCAGGGCTTCGAATTTTTCTAGCCTTAACCAGCTGGGCCTGCCGACCCACGGAAATCCACCCTAACATCCACCATGCCGCGCCGCGGGGAACACGCCCGTCCGACGGACAAGCCGGCTATCGGCTTGCTACTGGGGCACCGTGATCGACGTCGCCCCGTGGCCGGTGCCGTACTGCCCGACGTGGCCGCCGTTGATCAGGTCATGCAGGCCCAGGATCGCGGTGATTCGCCCCGGCGCGGTGTCGACGTCGTCCACAGTGCTGATCGCCGAGTTCATGCCGGCATCGGCGCGGGTCACGGCGACTGCGGCGCCTCCCGTCGCGGACCCGTCTCGGCCGGCCACCAGGATGCCTGCGCCGTGGGGCGCCAGCGCGGCCGAGAACCGGGCGACGCTGACGCCTTGATTGCCGGCATCTTGGGGTAGCGCCCCACCGGTAATGACGAGGGCGGCATTCGCCGCACCCAGGTGATCGCTGGGCTGATAGGTGATGAAACCGGTGTCGCGCAGCGACGCCAGCACGGTATCCCGCTGGGTGTCATCGACGGGTGGGATGGCCGGGTTGGCGTTGACCAGCACGGCGATGCCCAACAGGTCGCCGGCCTGCGAACCTTCGTCGACGAGCTTGGTGCTCAACTGCTGACCGACCGGCAGGACCGACGAGTTGACCACCGTACGGAGCTTCTCTGCGGAATTGGCGTCGACGAACTCCTGCGTCAGCGATACCGTGCCGGTGACCGTTCCGCCGCCCTGGCCGACGATTTTCGATACCGCGGCGACATCGTCATCTTTTGCATCCGGAGTGCGGAAGACGACCACCGACTTGCCGCCGAGCGCGTCGTGAACTATCCGACCGCCTAGTTGGGTGTCGAAATTATTTGCCGCACTGAGCTTCTCGTGTAACACATTCTTTTGGTCGTTGAGGCCGCCGATCTGTGTGTACAGGTCTTGCTTCTCGTCACGCAGGCCTGACAGCAGGGTGTCCGACAGAAAGCCGGAACCCAGCACGACTCCCACGGCCAACGCCAGGAAGACCGCGGCCAGCGAGAGCGCATGTTGGCGTAACGAGATCATGTGCGCACCGCCTAAGTCACCCACCTCTGCACCGCGAGAGAGAAGTGGTTCCAGTACTCGGTGACCCAATGCAGCACGACGCCGTCGGTGCGTGACACCCACAGGGCGACAATGACGGCGATCAGCATCGTCAGCGCCAAGAGCGCGATGGCGCCCGCCGAAATGTGGCTGCGGTACAGCGTGGCAACCGCCTGGGCGTCCACCACCTTCTCTCCTACCCGAAGCCGGGTCAGGAACGTCGACGGGTTGCTTTGCGTGCGCGTCCGATCGAAGAACGTCTCGATGTTGGCGGTGTGGCCGGCCGTCACCAGCAGCGAGGCGCCGTGATGATCGGCCAGCAGCAGGGCCAGATCAACCGCCGAGCCCGCGGCCGGAAAGGTCATCGCCCCGACACCGAGATCCTGAATTCGTTCCAGGCCGGGTGCATGGCCGTCGGCGTCGGCGGGCAACACCACGTGGGCGCCGCACTTGAGGGCTTCGGTGCTGATGTGGTCGGGGTCGCCGACGATGATCTGTGGCCGATATCCAGCCTTGCGCAATACATCCGCGCCGCCGCCGGCACCGATAATTACCGGCTGGTACTCCTTGATGAACGGCTTGAGAGATCGCAGGTCATCGTCGGCGCTGGGCTCGTCGGCGACGATCACCACGTGCCGGCGACGCATGTCGACGTCGATATCGGGGATGCCGATACCGTCGATCAACAGCGGGCTTTCGCTTTTGATGAACTCAATTGTGTTGCCGGCGAACGCCTCCAGATGGGCGGACAATCCACTCTTGGCTTCCCGCATCAGGTCGGCGATGTCATGGTCGCTGCGCTCGGTGCCGCGGATCAGCCGGCGGTCGCCGGCGTACACGCCGCCTTCGTGCAGGCGAATCTTGGCGCCGTCCTTGACCTTCTTGAAGATGTCAGGTCCGGTCTCGTCGATCAGGGTCACCCCGTTGTTGACCAGCACCTCCGGACCCATGTTGGGATAGCGGCCCGACACGGACGGCGATGCGTTGACGACTGCCGCGATGTCCGCTTCCACCAGTGCGTCCGCGGTGATGCGGTCCAGATCCAGGACGTCGAGCACCACGATGTCGCCGGGACAGACTCTGCGCAGCAATCGGTCGATATTGCGGTCAACCCGCGCGGTGCCGGTAAGGCCCGGTCGGGAGGCATTACGAGATAGCAGCCCTGACATCTTCATGGGGGCGATTCTGTCGGTGAAGCACGGCCGAGGCGGGGAGGCGCGCCGTAACATCAGCCTCAGAAGTTATCTAGAGTCACATCTGTCACAAGCGGATCCCGATATGGTCTCGCGAGGGTGCGCAGTTGTACGGGTTTTGCGGCGTGTCGGCGTACAGACACGCACGCTCGGCGTCTAGATCTCGTCCTTCTGAGCCGCGTCCAGCAGTTCGCGGGCGTGCGCTCGGCCGCTGTCGGATTCGCCCAGCCCGGCCAGCATCCGCGCCAGCTCAGCCACTCGATCGTCGCCGGCCACCCGCCGCACCACACTGGTTCCTTTTGGTCCGGCGGCATGCACCACCAAGTGCACGTCGGCGTACGCCGCTACCTGCGGCAGGTGCGTGACCACGATGACCTGGTGGGTGCGCGCCAGCCGCGCCAGCCGCCGCCCGATCTGCACCGCCGCGCGGCCCCCGACGCCCGCGTCGACCTCGTCGAACACCATGGTGGTGCCCGTCGCCGACGCGGCTAGCACCGCCTCCTGTGCGAGCATCACCCGGGACAACTCGCCCCCGGACGCGCTCTTCGCCAGGGGCAGCACCGTCATGCCGCGGTGCGCCGCGAACCCGAACTCGACCTGGTCGATACCATCGCCACCGGCGCGGGCCGACTCGCCGGAGGGCAGCGTGAGGGTGGTGGGATCGTCCTGGCCGGCCGCGATATCGGTGGTCACGCCGACGGTGAATTCGGCATCGCCCATCGCCAGCCCGGACAGCTCCGCCGTCACCGCTTTGGCCAGCCGTTTGGCGACTTTGCGCCGAAGGTTGCTGAGATCGACTGCGGCTTCGCATAATTCGCGCGCTAGCTCATCGACCCGGCCTTCCAGCGCGGCTATGCCCTCCTCGGAGACGTCGATTTGCGCCAACCGTTCCCGGGACTCATGTGCCCATCGCAGCACCCCGTCGATGTCGGCTGCGTACTTGCGGGTCAGCGTGCGCAGCTGGGCTTGACGGGCCAGCTTGGATTCCAGCGCGCTGGCGTCGACGGGCAGCTGCTCTAGATAGTCGCCGAGTTCCTGCCCTGCGTCGACGACGACAGTGAGCGCCTCACCGATCTGCTCGGCCAACGCCCGCAGCGTGGCATCGTCAGCCGATTCGAGTGCGGCTCGCGCACGCCCGAGGCTGTCAACGGCGCTGGAGCCGAACGCGTCCGTGTCGTCCGCGGACAACGCCGCGCGCGCCGTGGCGGCGGCCTCCCTCAGGGTGTCCAGTTCGGAGAGCCGCAGGATGTCGGCGACCAGCGCCTCGTCCTCCGCGGGTTGCGGGTCGACGCTGTCGATCTCGTTGAGCGCGAATTTCAGGCGGTCGGCCTCCTGGGCGAGTTCGCGGGCACGGTCGCGGCGGTCGATGAGGTCGCGTCGTGCCGACAGCCAGGCGTCGCGCAGTTTGCGATAGCGCTCCAGCGCCGGGCCGGCGGCCGCGAACCGGTCCAGCGCGCCACGTTGCTCCTCGGGCCGCATCAGCCGCAGCTGGTCGTTCTGCCCGTGCAGGGTGAGCAACTCGGTGGTGAAGTCGCCCAGCGACTTCGCAGGCACGCTGCGACCGCCGAGATATGCCCGCGACGGTCCGTCGCGGCTGACCGAACGCAGGGCGATTACGCTGCCGTCCTCGTCGCGCTCTGCCCCCAGGGACTCCAGCATCCCGTCCAGCTGCGCTGCCGTCTCATCATCGAAATCGGTTGTCGTGAAACGACCTTCGACAACCGCCCGCTCGGCTCCCGACCGGACCCGGTTGGCGTCCGCGCGCGCGCCGCCGAGCAGGTGCAGCCCGGTTACCACCATGGTCTTGCCGGTACCGGTCTCGCCGGTCAACACGGTCAGACCGCGGCCGAACTCTCCGACCGCGACGCTGATGGCGCCCAGCGACTCGATTCGTATTTCGGTAAGCACCGCAGCAGCGCCGTTACTTCCCGCGCCACCCGGTCACCGGCAACCGGAACTTGCGCACCAAGCGGTCTGTGAACGGCGCGCTGTCGAGGCGCGCCCATTTCACCGGTGTGCCGCAACGGGTTACCTCGAGCCGTCCGCCGGCCGGTATCAGCATTTCGCGGCGGCCGTCACAAAAGACCAGGGCGTCGTTGCCGCTCGCCTCTATCTCGATTGCCACGATGGCGTCGGGACTGGTGACCATCGGCCGGCCGAACAGCGCGTGAGCGTTGTTGGGTACCACCAGGATTGCTTCAAGGTCCGGCCACAGCACCGGACCGCCGGCGGAGAAGGCGTAGGCGGTGGATCCGGTCGGCGTCGATATCAACACCCCGTCGCAGCCAAACGTCGACACCGGCCGTCCCTCGATTTCGACGACCACCCCCAGCACGCCCAGCCGCGGGCCCTTTTCCAGGCTGGCCTCGTTGAGCGCCCACCCCTGATCGATGATGCGGCCACCTTGGCGCACCACGATATCGAGCGTCAGGCGATCCTCCACTCGGTAGTCCCGCGCGACGACATGGTCCAGCACCGTGTCGATGGCGTCGGCTTCGGACTCGGCCAAGAAGCCGATGCGGCCCAAGTTGACACCCAGCACCGGAATCCCGGCGTTGCGGGCCAATTCGGCGGCCCGCAAGAAGGTGCCATCGCCGCCGAGAACCAGCACCAGTTCGCAGCCCTCGGCGGCGTGCGGATCGGCGTCGACCACCTCGATTTCGACGCCCATAGCCCGCATATCGTCGGGAGCCAGGTGCAAGGATCCCCGGTCGACGGCCTCAGCGGACAGTACGCGAAGCGCAATGCCCTTGTCGCCCAGTACTTTCTGCACGCGCCGCGCGGTCTCGGTCGCTTCATCGCGCCCGGTGTGGACCACCAGCAGGACGGTACGCTCAGCGGTCATTGCGGGCCCTCTTCAACGGCGCGCTGCACCGCATCCGCCAGCACATCAGCAGTTAGCCCCCGATCGGTCTCGGCACGCAACCACAAGAAGTATTCGACATTGCCCGACGGGCCCGGTAGCGGACTGGCCGTGACGTCGACGGTGTGCCAGCCCAGCTCCGCGGCCCGCTTTGCGACGCTCAGCACCGCGTCGACACGCAATCCCGGGTCGTGGACCACCCCGCCGGCGCCGACCTGACCCTTCCCCACCTCAAACTGTGGCTTCACCATGGGAACGATATCCGCGCTGGGGCAAGCGCATCCAGCCAGCGCGGGCAACACCGTGGCCAGTGAGATAAAAGACAGGTCAGCGACTATCAGATCGACCTGCCCGCCGATCGCCTCGGGTGACAGCTCACGAGCGTTGGTCCGCTCGACGACGATCACCCGCGGATCGGAACGCAGCGACCAGGCCAGCTGACCGTACCCGACATCGGCGGCCACCACCTGGGCGGCCCCCCGGTCCAGCAGAACTTCGGTGAATCCACCCGTCGATGCGCCTGCATCCAGGCAGCGGCGGCCCGCGACGGGAATCCCGAAGGCATCCAGTGCACCAAGGAGCTTGTGCGCTCCGCGCGACACCCAGGTGCGCTCGCCCTTGTCGGCGACGGCCAACGCCGCAGTGACGGCGACGGCGGTGGCGGGCTTGACCGCCGGCAGCCCGTCGATACTGACCTTCCCGGCGCCGATCAACTCCGCGGCCTGCTGACGAGACCGGGCAAGGCCGCGCCGGACCAGCTCGGCGTCAACGCGGGCGCGTCGGGGCATTCGCGCACTCAGCCCTTCTCCGCGGACTCCAGCGCCTGCAGCAGCACGTCGTGCGCCTCGGAAAGACGGCGGGCAATCTCTTCGAGCTCTGCCAGCTTAAGTTCCCGAGGCCCGTTTTCCAGGTTTTGTTGGTCCCCCGGATCGGGCAGCTGGGCCAGCAGGGCGTCGATTTTCGCGCGAATCTGATCAGGATCGATATTCATTGCGTTTCTACGCTAGTCATCCGCTAGTCGCTGTGCACCAGAGACCAGCGCTGCAGGGCGTCGCGGGCCTGGCCGTCGGCGGCCTCGATGCGCACTGGCAGCCCGTCAAAGGGTGTGTTCCATACCGCGCCGGCGACAGCGCGCACGATCGACAGCCCGTCGCCGTCGTCGCCGTTTCCGCTGACCGTCACCGCCTTCTGGCCGGTGTCGACGTGCCAGCCGGCCTGCGGCCCGACCGCGAGCAGGTTTGCGTCCTGGTGCAGCGAGCGCAGGTCGTGGCCGATATAGGTGGGCCGCTGCTCGGGTTTGGCATAGACGGCGTCCCGCGCGGTATTGACCCCGGTGAGCACCATCAGGCTGGGCAGTTTGGCGGCATTGGCGCCCTCGATATCGGTGTCCAACCTGTCGCCGATCACCAATGCCGCGCGGAAATCGCCGCGCGCCACCGCATCTGTCATCAGCGTCGGCGCCGGTTTGCCCGCCACCTTGGGTTCGGCACCGGTGGCCATTCGCAGCGCGGCCACCAAAGACCCGTTACCGGGCACCAGGCCCCGCTCGGTGGGCAGGGTCGGGTCGATGTTGGCCGCCACCCAGAGGGCGCCGGCCCGGATGGCCAGCGCGGCCTCGGCCAGATCCGGCCAGCCGATAGTCGTCGAAAGACCCTGTACGACGGCGACCGGATTGTCGTCGTATCGGCGTACCGGCTGCAGGCCGACCGCGGCGATCTCGTCGGCCAAGGCTTCGGTGCCCACGATCAGCACCGGCGAATCCGGGGGTAGCTCACCGGCGAGCAGGTGGGCGGCGCTCTGGGCACTGGTGACGATGTCCTCGCCGAAGACGGTGAAGCCGAGGTCGCGCAAGTGCGCCGCAACCTCGTCGGGACTGCGCGAGGCGTTGTTGGTGACATACAGCTTGCGGCTCCGCACCTCACTCAACGACTGCACGGCGCCGTCGGTGGGCGAAGCGCCGCGAAACACCGTGCCGTCCAGGTCTATCAGCAGGCAGTCATATTGCTGCGCAATGGTTTTCACGTCATCCGAACCCGTCACGTCAGCCAAGCTCGCTGACCCGGTCTTCGGCGTCGGTGACGCCGTCGATATCCGCGGCCGCCGAGCGTAGAAACCACTGCAGCGCCTCGTCGTCGCTGCCCAGCGCCAGCAGCGTGTCGGCGTAGGCGTAGAACAACCGCGCGGCCGTCGAGCCGGTGCGGCTTGGGTCGAGCTGCGGCGTGGACAAAACGGTCAGCGCCTGCTCCAGCTGCCCGAGATCCGAGCGAGCGCCCGCGGCAACGATGCGCAGCTCGTCGGCCTCATCACCGCTGAGCTGGGCCGCGTCGGGCCCGCGGGCCAGTTCGATCGCCCGCTCCGGACGGCCAAGACCGCGTTCGCAATCGGCGATCAGCGCAAGCAGTGCGGACTTGCTGCCCATCCTTCGGGCAGCGCGTAATTCGGCCAGCGCCTGGCCCCAATCGCCGCAGTGGTATGCGGCGATTCCAACGGCTTCGCGGATTGCGGCAATCCTGCTCGACCGCGCCCGCGCCGCACGGGCGTGACGCAGGGCTGTTTCGGGGTCTTCGTCGAGCAGTTCGCCGGCGGCAACCAGGTGGCATGCCACCGAGTCGGCGGTGGCGCGGTCCAAGGTGCTCAGTTCGCGCCGGATTTCGGGCGCCAGTTGCCTGGCGTCAACACCGGGCGGTATCGGGGGCCCGTCTTGCGGTGCGCGGTCCCCGTCGCCGGCACTGCTCTGCGGTTGGGCCGGGCGCGCCCGACCCGGTCCCGACCACCGAGATGCCGAGCGGGGCCGTCGCTCCCGGTCTCGGCCATGCCTGTCGTCGACCACGCTGCAAAGGATACGGGCACACCAAATACCGATGGTCGGGCGAACTAAGCCTGCAGCCGGCCGTTCAGAAGCGGTGCCAATACCCCCGGACAGTACGTCGCTATGGCCACGACGGTGAATACGCCCGCTGTCTTCTCGGACATCCCTCTCCTGGCGGCCATTTCGGAGACGACCGAATCGAAAGACTCACCCGGCTCGAACAACATCGGACACACCGACTGGCCCGCCGCCGTCGTGCTGACCGGCTGGCTATAGGAGACGCCGGCATTCGTCAGCGCTGAGAGAAATGCATTGCCGAGCATGTCGGCGCGTATCGGAGCCGCCAACACCGTGGTCGCGGCAAGCAGACCCGCAGCCAACGCGATAAACCGAAGGACCGTCGCCTGCCGGGCCCCCGAAAAAATCCATCTCTGTTCGTCCCGGACCTCTGGCGCGCAAATCACTGTGACAACAGTGGCTAGCAAGAGTCACATTTACAACACGGTGGGATAAAGGTTTGCACACTAACGCGTTTCGCAGCGCCTACCTAGACCCTTTCTATGCCGGCGACATTGCGCTTGCCGCGGCGCAGCACCAGCCAGCGGCCGTGCAGGAAGTCGGAGCTCCGCGGCACCCATTCGTCGCTTTCGATGCGAACGTTGTTGACCGACACACCGCCCTCGCCGATCGTGCGCCTGGCCGCGCCCTTACTGGCCGATAGTCCACTGGCCACCAACAGGTCGACGATCCCGTCCGGGCCGCCGGATTTGAGCTCCGCGACCGAGGTCTCGCGCAATGCCGAGGCCAGCGTGGCCTCGTCGAGCCCGTCCAGCTCGCCCTGGCCGAAGAGTGCCCGGCTGGCGTGCTCGACGGCCGCGGTGGCCGCTTCACCGTGCACCAGAACGGTGAGCTCGGTCGCGAGCCGACGCTGCGCGGCGCGTTGTTGCGGACGCTCGGCCGTGGCCTGTTCGAGCTCGGCCAGCTCGTCGGCCGACAGAAATGTGAACCAGCGCAGGTACCGGATCACATCGGCGTCGGCGGTGTTGATGAAGTACTGGTACCAGGCGTAAGGGCTGGTCATCTCCGGATCCAGCCACAAGCTGCCGCCGCCCGTGGATTTGCCGAACTTGGTGCCGTCGGCAGCGGTCACCAGCGGAACGGTGAGCGCATGCACTGCCGCACCGAGCTTTTGGCGGACCAAGCGGACCCCGGCGATGATGTTGCCCCACTGGTCCGAGCCACCGATCTGCAGTGTGCAGCCGTGCCGCTGGTGCAATTGGAGGTAGTCATTGGCCTGCAGCAGCATGTAGCTGAACTCGGTGTAGGAGATTCCCTCCCCCTGCAGGCGCCGCCGGATGGTATCGCGATCCAGCATCACGTTGACCGAGAAGTGCTTGCCGACATCGCGCAAAAACTCGATCGCCGACATGGCGCGCGTCCACTCGAGGTTGTTCTCCACGATCGCGCCCGTCGGTGAACTGTCGAAGTCGACGAATCGTTCCAGCTGTCCGCGGATCCGCTCGGTCCAGTCCGCGACCGTGCCCATTTCGTTGAGAGTGCGCTCACCGACGTCCCGCGGATCACCGATCATGCCGGTGGCGCCGCCCGCGAGCACGATGGGGCGGTGGCCGGCGCGCTGGAAGCGCCGCAACGCGAGCAGCGGCACCAGATGTCCGGCGTGCAGGCTCGGCGCCGTGGGATCGAACCCGGCGTACACCGTCATCGGCCCGCGCTCGGCTTCGGCAGCGAGCGCGTCGAGGTCGGTCGACTGTGCGATCAGCCCGCGCCAGCCCAGCTCGTCGAGGATCGTGGTTGACATCGCGGACGACTCTAGTCGCTGGCGCCCGGCGCAGGCGCGCATCGAACGTCGACTTGCGGTGCGGTTTCGAGGGCGGAGGATTCTCGGTCAACAACTCGACGTCCGGCGCAGAGCCAGCTAGTCGCTGGCGCCCGGCGCGGGCGCCCGGGGGCTGCGGCGGTAGGCGGAAACTTCCGGTCGGCCGGCGAGCCACAGTCGCCACGGTCGGTCTGCGGCCTGGCTGATCCCCACGCGTGGGCCCGATACCGAGCCGTGGGCCTCGTTCAGCGTCAGCGTGACCGGACCCTTCGGGTCGAATACATCAATCCCGTTGTCGGCCATGGCGATTCCCAAAGCCGAGCAGAGATTTCCCGGACCACGCGCCAGTGCGACGGTGCGGACCGCGTCGCCGCGCCGGGCCTGGGCCACATCGAGCCCTTCCTCGATGGCGGCGGCCCGCAGCAAGACAGCGGCGGCCGTCCCATCGGGACCACATGAGACATTGGCGCAGACATGGATCCCGTGGCTGCGGTAGGTATAGAGCCGCCCGGGGGGCCCGAACATCACGGCATTGCGGCCGTTGAGGCCGCGGTACGAGTGGGCCGCGGCGTCCGGCCAAGGACCGTCGGGAACCCCGCCGTACGCCTCGACCTCGACGATGATGGCGCGCACGCCCCGACCGGCGATGGTGGCGCCGAGAAGTCGATGCGCGGCCTCGACCGGGTCGACTGACA
>DASZLQ010000127.1:0-4525 GCA_035552295.1 Mycobacterium sp.
GTTGGTCTGGTATCGGCGGGGCTCGATCTCCTCCGCCAGCCTGCGGTTCACGTTGGAGGGGAGCACAACCCCAGTGCTGCCTTGTATGTGAAGGCGGCGAACCAATGAACCCATTGCGGGACCTCCTGTTTGTCGCTGCCCGAATGCATCTAAAAATAGAGAACACTAACGTCTAGTAACTTGTTCCTACCGCCTTTCTGCGTACACGGCGAACTGCTTGTCCCACGGCTTGATTGTGTCGGGGACGGTTACCCGGGTAGGGGGCTGGGATCGGCTGGGCCGCCGTGTGTGTCTTCCCCCAAGCACGGGAGGGCCTCCCGGCCCCCTCCGCGCTGGTTGCTGTGCGGGAGGTTCGTGTGGCCGAGGAGCAGTGGCGCCCAGTCGTCGGCTACGAGGACGCTTATGAGGTCAGCAACCGGTTGCGGGTGAGGTCGGTGGCGCGCACAGTGCGGCGCGGCCGGTTTCAACGCCGCGTGCGGGAGCGGTTTTTGGCGGCCGCAGTGCAGCGCAAAACGGGCTACTTGCAGGTGTCGTTGTCGTGTGAGGGGCGCCAGCGTCGGCACTATGTGCATGTGTTGATGTGCGAGGCGTTCGGCGACGCCGGGTGTGGTGGTGGTGGTGTTGGTGTTGGTGGCTACGATGACCGTGATGTTGACTTGTACGCCTATTAGGCACACAATAGGGTGCATGGCTACCAAGACTGAGCGTTTCGCGGTGCGCGTGACCCCTGAGCAGGACGCGCTGATTCGCCGTGCCGCCGAAGTCGAGGGGACCGACCTCACCAACTTCACCGTCACGGCGACGTTGGCGCACGCCCGCGACGTGCTGGCCGACCGCCGGCTATTCGCCCTCGATGATGCCGCGTGGACGGAGTTCCAGGCGAGGTTGGACCGACCCGTCTCGCACAAACCTCGGCTGGAGAAACTATTCGCCGAGCCGTCCATCTTTGACACCGAGGCGTGAGCGGCTACAGCGCGCCGCGCCCAATCAGCGACACCGATGACGTCGCCGCATTCGACAGCGGCGAGCTCACCCTCGACGACTACCTGCACAGGCGGGCACTACCCAATCACGTCCAGGGGGCCTCACGCTGTTTCGTGACGTGCCGCGACGGCCGGGTGGTCGGCTTCTACGCCCTGGCGTCGTCATCGGTTGCGCACGCCGATTGCCCGGGTAAGGTGCGCCGCAACATGCCCGACCCGGTGCCGGTGATCCTGTTGTCGCGGCTGGCGGTTGACCGCAAAGAGCAGCACAGGGGCTTGGGCAGCCATCTGCTGCGCGATGCGCTTGCGCGCTGTGTGCAGGCGGGCGACTCGATCGGTGTACGGGCGATTCTGGTGCACGCGCTGCATGACGATGCCCGCGCGTTTTACGCCCATTTCGACTTCGAGCCGTCTCCGACTGATCCGCTGCACCTGATGTTGCTGATGAAAGACGCCCGCGCGCTCGTTGCTGCCTCCTCGGAGTGATTTGCCAGGCGCGGGCGGTCGTCAATTGGGACGTGTGCTCACGCACGGATATTGTGGCTCACAACGCTTGAGAAGAACGAGGTCAAACAACCATGAGCACAGGGCACACTCGCCCCTACGCAGGAGATATCACGCCCCTCGAGGCATGGAAGATGCTCAGCGACAACCCCCAGGCGGTGCTGGTCGATGTACGCACCGACGCCGAATGGCGGTTCGTCGGTGTGCCCGACCTGTCCAGCCTCGGCCGGGAGGTGGTCTACATCGAGTGGAATACGACCGACGGGACGCGCAACGAGGACTTCGCGGCCGAACTGCGGAACCAGATACCGCCCGCACCGGGTGACGAAGAGCGGCCGGTGGTCTTCCTGTGTCGCTCGGGCAACCGTTCCATCGGAGCCGCCGAGGTCGCGACCGAGGTCGGCATCGCCCCGGCCTACAACGTGCTGGACGGCTTTGAAGGTCATCTCAACGCTCACGGTCATCGCGGCGAAACAGGTTGGCGGGCAATCGGATTGCCCTGGAAGCAGTTATGACCGACGACAGCTCGGTCCGCACCCCCAAGGCGCTGCCTGACGGCGTCAGCCAGGCCACTATCGGCGTGCGCGGCGGAATCTTGCGGTCCGGGTTCGACGAGACCGCCGAGGCGATGTATTTGACGTCCGGCTATGTCTATGAGTCGGCCGCCGACGCGGAGAACTCGTTCACCGGCGAACTGGACCGCTTCGTGTACTCGCGATACGGCAACCCCACCGTGACCATGTTCGAGGAACGGTTGCGCCTGATCGAGGGAGCGCCGGCGGCGTTCGCCACCGCGAGTGGCATGGCCGCAGTGTTCACCTCGCTGGGCGCGCTGCTGGCCGCCGGTGACCGGTTGGTCGCCGCGCGCAGCCTGTTCGGCTCGTGTTTCATGGTGTGCAACGAGATCCTGCCGCGCTGGGGCGTGGAGACGGTATTTGTCGACGGCGATGATCTCGCGCAATGGGAGCAGGCGCTTTCGGTGCCTACTGCGGCGGTGTTCTTCGAAACGCCGTCGAATCCGATGCAGTCGCTGGTTGACATCGCTGTGGTGACCGAGCTGGCTCATGCCGCGGGAGCAAAGGTCGTGCTGGACAATGTTTTTGCCACACCGCTACTGCAGCAGGGCATTCCGCTCGGTGTCGACGTGGTGGTGTACTCGGGAACCAAGCACATCGACGGTCAGGGACGGGTGCTGGGTGGCGCAATCCTCGGCGACAAGGATTACATCGACGGTCCGGTACAGAAGCTGATGCGCCATACCGGCCCGGCGATGAGCGCCTTCAATTCCTGGGTATTGCTGAAAGGCCTTGAGACGCTGGCGATTCGGGTTGAACACAGCAATTCGTCGGCGCAGCGGATTGCGGAATTCTTGGAGTCTCATCCGGCGGTGAGTTGGGTGCGCTACCCCTATCTGGTGTCGCACCCCCAGTACGATCTGGCCAAACGTCAGATGTCCGGCGGCGGCACCGTGGTCACGTTCGAGCTCGACTGCGCGGAGAGCGCCGCCAAGCAACGGGCATTCGAAGTGCTGGACAAGCTGCGGCTGATCAACATTTCCAACAACCTCGGCGACGCCAAATCGCTTGTCACTCACCCGGCGACGACGACTCACCGCGCCATGGGCCCCGAGGGTCGCGCTGCGATCGGGCTCGGTGACGCGGTAGTCCGCATCTCGGTCGGGCTGGAAGGCACCGATGATCTGATCGCGGATATCGATCAGGCACTGAGCTAACCCGCTGCCCGTCGTTCGGCCGCCTCGGCGCGTTCGGCCGCGGCCAGGGTGCCGTCCGCCGTCTGCGCCTGCATCAGGTTCATCACCACCCTGGCATAGACCATCTGGCTGGTGATGGCCATCTGACCGCGAGTGCGGCCCAGGAAGGAAATGCCCCAGGCGAACATGGCGGCGATGCGGTTCCGGTGGCCGATCAGGTAGTAAAGATGCAGCACCAGCCAGGCCAACCACGCGATGAAGCCGGCGAACTCCAGCTTGCCGACCTTCGCGACGGCGCTGTACCGGGAGATGAGGGCCATGCTGCCCTTATCGAAGTACTTGAACGGCTTGCGGTTCGCCGGATCGTCGTGGCCTTTCACCGCGTGCTTGATCACGGTGGTGGCGTAACTCGCTCCCTGGATCGCGCCCTGCGCCATCCCCGGCACGTCGGGCACGGACATCAGGTCGCCTACGACGAAGACGTTGGGGTGCCCCTTGACGGTGAGGTCGGGCTCCACGATCACCCGCCCGGCGCGGTCGGTCTCGGTTCCGTCGGATTGGTCGGCGATCATCTTGCCCAGCGGGCTGGCCTGCACGCCGGCGGCCCACACCTTGCACGCGCATTCGATCCGCCGTTCGCCTCCGTCCTTGTCCTTGACCGTGATGCCCTTGTAGTCGACGGCCGTGACCATCGCGTCGAGCTGGACCTCGACGTCCATCTTTTCCAGCCGCTTTTGTGCCTTGAGGCCCAGCTTCGGGCCCATCGGCGGCAACACCGCCGGCGCCGCGTCGAGCAGGATCACCCGGCACTCGCTGGGCGTAATGGTCCGGAAGGCTCCGGCGAGGGTGCGCTCGGCGAGTTGGACGATCTCTCCGGCCACCTCGACGCCGGTGGGTCCGGCCCCCACCACCACGAAGGTGAGACGCCGTTCGCGCTCGGCGTGGTCGGTGGCCACCTCGGCGGCCTCGAAGGCGCCGAGGATGCGACCGCGGAGCTCAAGCGCGTCGTCGATCGTCTTCATGCCGGGGGCGAAGGTGGCGAACTGGTCGTTGCCGAAGTAGGACTGCTGTGCACCGGCGGCCACGATCAGGCTGTCGTAGGGTGTCACCGTTTCCATGTCGATCAACTTCGACGTGACGGTCTGCGCCTTCAGGTCGATCGCGTTGATCTCGCCCAGCAACACCCGGACATTCTTTTGCTTACGCAGGATCAGCCTGGTGGTCGGGGCGATGTCGCCCTCGGAGAGGATCCCTGTGGCCACCTGATACAGCAGGGGCTGGAAAAGGTGGGTGGTCGTCTTCGAGATGAGGGTGATGTCGACGTCGG
>DASZLQ010000128.1:0-9602 GCA_035552295.1 Mycobacterium sp.
CATCCATCTCGTCGAACGAGATGTCTCCGCTTTTCAACGCGGCGTAGACGTGGGACATGATCGGGTAGGGCGCGTCCTGGAATGCGACGCAGGCGACGGTGATCAAGCGCCGCTCCTTCATGCCCAGGCCCGGCCGCAGCCACATCTCCCCGAAGACGAAGTTGAGGATGCCCGCGCCCGAATACGGGTTGTCCCGCGACGGTGCGAACGGCAGGCAGTTGATCTCGCGGAACGCGTCCTCACCGCCCGCCAGTCGCGCGTCGGGGTCACTCGGGCTCACCAGCGGTAGCAACGGTGGCGGTGACGGGACATTCTCGCCGCGCTCACGCACCACGCGTTCCCACTGCGCGTCAACCACCATGTTGAACAGCGAGGCTTTCGGCCACCCCGCATACACCGCGAAATGCAGGACCGTTTCCCGCATTTCGGTGATCTTGAGATCGCCACTTTTCAGCGCGGCATAGACGTGCTGCTCCAGCACTGAGGTGGCATCGGCGCCGGCAATGCAGGCCAGCGTGACGAACCGACGATCGCGGCGACTCAGACCCGGGCGGCTCCAGACCTCGGCGAACACGAAATCGATCAGCCCGTTGGCGATCGCCGGGCTGGTCTCGACAGGTGCATCGACCGTCATTACCTCGGCGAATTCGTGGCGCCCGCGCTCGCGCCTCTGACGTTGGCTGCTCATATGTGCTCCGCTATCTGATCGTCACGCCGGCGTCGACGGTGAACTGCAAGCCCGTCACGTGGCGGGCCTCATCGGAGACAAGGAACAGCACCGCATTGCTGACATCGATAGCCTCGGTCATCAACACCGGTAGCGCGTTCATGAACAGCGGCCCTAAATCGGGGCGCTGTTCGACGATGAGCTGATGCATCGACGGCGGTGCCATTCCTGTCGGCACACCCGTCGGGTGCACGGTGTTGACGCGAATACTCTGCACGGCAAGCTCGTTGGCCAACGCCAGACTCATCCCGACGATGCCGTGCTTAGCGGCGGTGTAAGGCGTGTGCAGCGGGGTGCCCTTGATACCGGCAGACGAACTGATATTGACCAAACTGCCACCGCCGGCGGCGAGCAGATGCGGCAGTGCTGCCACGCACGTGTTCCAGGCGCCGATCAGGTTGATATCCAACACCAGCCGCCACTGCTCGGGCGTGGTGGTGTCCCAGGTGCCCACGGTCAAAACCCCGGCGTTGGCTACCGCGGCATCCAGGCCACCGAGGTCATCAGCGCCCTCGTCGACGGCGGCCTTGAGCGCCAGTGCGTTCCGCACATCAACGACCTTCGTGATAGCCGATCGGCCAAATTGGGCAACGAGTTTGGCCGTCTGGCGCAGGTCGTCCTCGGTCGCCAGCGCATATTCCAAGCCGTCGGGCGTGTCGCAGATGTCGACTAGGAGGCAGTCCGCGCCCTCTTGCGCCAACCGCACCGCGTGGCTGCGGCCCATTCCGCGAGCCGCGCCGGTGATTAAGACCCGCTTACCGGCCACCCGACCGTTCGCTTGAGATTGCGTCACGGCGGTAGGGCTCACAGTTTGTTGCAGAAGCCGGCGTCCACGGGGAATGTCACCCCGGTGACGTATTTGGCCTCATCGGAGACGAGGTACGCGATCGCCGCGCTGACGTCTTGGGGCTCGAGCATCTCCACCGGCATCGGATTCTGCAGATGCGCACCGCCTTCGGGGAAGCTCTCCAAGAATTCGGTCATCGCCGGATTGACGGCCATCATCGTGCGGACCGCTGTGGGATGAACGGTATTGACCCGAATGCTGTACGGCGCCAACGTGTTCGCCAAGACACGCATCAATCCCACTATCCCGTGTTTGGACGCGGCGTAGCCCAGCCCGCCGCCTTGCAGGCCGCCGAAGCCACGCAGCCCGGCCGTCGAACTGGTGAACACGATCGCCCCGCCGCGCTGCCCGGCAAGCAGATGCGGGATCGCAGCCCACGCTGTGTGATAGGCGCCGTCCAGGTTGACCCCGATTGCCGCCCTCCACTGCGCCAGCTCCTCTTCGATGGTCAACTGACGAAACGCCACGGGCGCGATCCCCGCGTTGGCGCACACGATGTCGAGCCGACCGAAATGCTCGACCCCGGCGTCCAGCGCGACCTTCACCTGTAGGAAATCGCGCACATCGGCCACCGTGCCCAGCATCTTGCCGCCCTCGGCTTCCACCAGCCCGATCGTTTCCTCGAGCTCATCCCGACTGGCCATCGCATAACCGTTCGCGGGGATGTCGGCGCAAATATCGATCCCGATTATGTCGGCGCCCTCCCGGGCAAGTCGCACCGCATGACTGCGACCCTGTCCACGCGCCACCCCGGTGACAAACGCCACCTTGCCGTCAAGACCACCCACAACATCCTCGCTTCGCTGCGTCGATCCGCGCTTAGCCCGCTGCACCTATCGTGAGTAACCGGGTTACTCTGCATCGGACAGTAACATTGTTATCGTGGTCGGTAAAGCGGCGGTACAACACAGCGACAAATCGTCGGCGGCGCAGGAGCCAGCGCCCGATCCCCTTATCGACATCGTGGTCGACTTGATCGACACGCAAGGTCATGACGCCGTCCAATTGCGGGAAGTGGCGCGTCGAGCCCGCATGTCGCTCACCACGATCTACAAGCGCTACCCCACGCGAGACGAACTCATAGTTGCCGCCCTCCGATGGTGGATGGACACCCATCGCTACGCCGCCTTCACCTCGCGCCGCGCCTCGTCATCCGACGAGTCGGTCTACGACGGGCTCATGTGGATCTTCCGGGCAATCTTCGAACCATGGGAACAGCATCCGCACATGCTGCAGGCCTACGTGCGCGCCCAGGCCGGCCCGGGCGGTGACGAACTCACACAGCGCGGGTTCAACGTCGTCGTACCTGCAGTACGAGCCGTGCTGCGCAACTGCGACGACCGTTTCGCAGAGGACCTAGGCGTCATCCTGACGGGCGTCGTTTATGGGACATTGGGCCAATTCGCCGCCGGTGCCATCGCGATCACCGGCATTATGCCCACGATCGAACGCACCGTGTATTGGCTGACCAAGGCGCACGAAAACGTCTACCGGCACCAATAGCCGGAAACGCATCGCCCAACCCAGCCGATTCAGCTTCGGCGCGATTCGCATCAAACTTGTCCGGGCACAGGGCTTTTCGCTGCATGCACACAAGGCCACAGGGATGCACCCCTGGACTGGTTGTAGTACGGCGTTGAAGCCTGACCGGGCGGGGACTTCCGCGGGACGTCAGGGCCGGCCTGCGCGGTTGCGGCACCGGAAACCGCGGCCAGACCAACGGCCACCGCAAGCGGAATGACTTGCCCCATAAGTCGCATCTAGTCATTGTCGCGGTTCGCTCTCGATCATCGGGTAAGGCGACGGCGAATGCCGCGCGTCTTCACGCGACGAAGAAGAATTTCGCGGCCATTGATGAACCAGGGTTGATCATCTATCGTCCGAGTAGCCGATCGGCTAGTCGCCGGCCGGCGGCTCGGAGGAGCGAAAGCGATGGCCGGTTTCGGCGTGGGTGTCATGCACAACACGATCAATTCGCGTTTCGGCCCAAAGCCTTTGATCCATGCCGACTACCTGACCGGGCTGGCGTGTGGTGCCGACTCCTTCTGGGTGGCCGACCACCTGAACTCGGTGCTGCCGCAGTCGATGTGGACTCCCAAGCATGTGGGCGCCGCCCGGGTGATCCCCAAGATGGACGCGCACCTCGAGCCGTGGACGATGCTGGGCTACATGGCGGGCCGCAATCGGCTCGGCCGAATGCGCCTGGGGGTGGCCGTGACCGATACCGGCAGGCGCAATCCCGCCGTCACCGCGCAGGCCGCCGCCTCGCTGCACTTGCTCACCCGTGGTCGGGCGGTTCTCGGCATCGGGACCGGCGAGCGGGAAAGCAACGCGCCCTACGGCGTCGATTGGTCCAGGCCGGTGGCACGCTTCGAGGAAGCGGTGGCCACCATCCGGGCGCTATGGAATTCCAACGGCGAGTTAGTCACCCGCGATTCACCGTTCTTCCCTTTGCACAAGGCCACTTTCGCGCTGCCCCCGTACAAGGGCAAGTGGCCCGAGATCTGGATCGCCGCGCACGGGCCCCGCATGATGCGTGCCACCGGACGATACGCCGACGGCTGGTTCCCGGGAACGACGCGAGCGACGGAATACGGTGAGCAACTCGAGATCATGCGTGCCGCGGCGTCGGATGCGGGACGCGACCCGATGGCCATCACCCCCGCGCTCATCCGGTTCATCGTGACCGGCCGCTCTCGCGACGAAATCGATGAAGTCGTGGACTCCGATATCGCCAAGGTGTTCACGCTCAACTCCCCCGCGAAAGACTGGGCACGCCACGGCGCAGAACACCCGCTGGGGGCGGACTTCACCGGAGTGCAGGACCTCATTCCGCAGACAATCGATGAGCAGACGGCGCTCTCCTATGCGGCCAAGGCGCCCCGATCGCTCGTCCAGGAGTTGTTCGCGGTGGGAACACCCGACGAAGTCATCGGACAGATTGCAGAGTTCCGCGACAACGGGTTGCAGTACCTCGTCGTGGGCAACGCCGGTGCGATTCAGCCGAGTCTGCGCAAGAGCGCATCCGCGACCGCGCCTTACCTCAAGGTCGTGCGGGGCCTGAGAAAGCTGTGAGCGAGGAGATGGTTTGCAATGCCGATGATCGATCTGACGTTCGTGCGCGGCTCGCTGGATGACGAGGCGTTGAGCCGGCTGACTGACGAGTTGGTCACAGTGCTGCTGCGGGCCGAACGCGCCCCGGACACCCCGTTCCTGCGCGACAACACATGGGTGTACCTGCATGCGGTGGACGCGGCCGAGCTCTCGGTGGGCGGAAGGGGGCCAGGGGCACCTCGATTCAGGATCGACCTGACGGTGTTCGAAGGAGCACTGTTGCGGGACCGTAAAGAGCAGCTCACCGCCGACGTGCATGCCGCGGTGTGCGCCGCGGCGGGAATCGAGCCGCAGGGCTCACGAGCGTTTCACGTCTGGACGCTGATCCACGAAATTCCCGAAGGCAATTGGGCCGGTGGCGGCAAGGTCATTTACTACCAGCAGGTCAAAGGCCTTGTGGCTGAAGACATGCCTGACGAACGTCTAGCCTGAACGCTGATCCCGAGCGGCTTCAGCGGTCAAGCCGTGCGACGGCGCGTTCGGCCGGTCGGTGATTTTCAGGTCACGCCCCGCGCCGGCCGCCATGGTGGCGGCCTCACCGCGAGCCAGGCCCACCGTCGCGACAATCACCACCACCGCCGCGACCGCCAGCACAAACCACTGCGTGCCGTCGGCGCGCACGGCCTCCTCGAGCACCAGGACCCCGAGCACACCGCCCACTATGGGCTTCGCGGCGATGACCGTCGGCAGGGAGGCGGTCAGTGCGCCGGCGCGATACGCCGATTGGTGATAGATCATTCCGGCCACTCCGCAGAACACCCAGAGATACAACTCCGGTGTGTGCCACAACTGGCCGGCGTTGTGTTCGATTATGTCGACGACGCCCTTCATCAGCACCGCGAACACCGCCAACAACGAACCGGCCACCGCCGCCAGCAGCATCGCCGCGACCGCACGATCCCTCCAGATCCGGGCGCCGACCAAACACAACACCAACGGCGGACCCATCAGAAGGGCCACGACAAGCCAGGTACTGCCCGAAGCCCGCTCCTGGCCGCCCACCGGCTGCCCGACCGCTATGACTATCGCCAATGCCACGGCCAGCAATACCGCCCACATCCATTCCTGGCGGGTCACCGGATGACGGGTGAATCGCGAGTAAACCGGTAAGGCGAACAGCAACGCCGTCACCTGCAGCGACATGACCAACAACACCGAGCCGTCATCGAGGGCCAGAGCAAGGAAACAGTAACTGGAGATGTCCCCCACACCGCCCAGCCACCAGCGTTTGTCGCGCAACAACATGCCGAAAAGCGCCAGGTGGCCGACCGGTTTGTCGGTGACCTCCTGCGCGGACCGCTGACGGACCACATTGCCGATCGCGGATGCCAGCGCGGCGCACAGCGCGTAGAACGCCGCTAGATGCACTTCCGACATGGGGTGCCCTCCTCGCCGACGTCCGACCCCGAAGCCGCACGTGCACGCACAACTTGCCGTCTCTTCTGCGGTCGCCTTCTGGCGTTGATAGCTGGCTTGCCTGACGGAGCCCCGCCGAAACCGCGTCCGGTGACTATTTCACCAATTTAGTCGCGGCCCGTGCGATTAGCTCACGAGTGCCTCAGAGCGGAAATTTGGGATCCGTGAGCTGTTCGGACAGCTCCCAGAGCGCAGCGGCGGCGGTTGCGCGCTTGGCCAGCCAACTGCGCCAGGTCGGCTGGGTGCGCCCATACAGGCCGAATTGCGGGCCGACGAAGGTGTTGCCCGGTAGATCCTGCGATACCGCGTACAACGTTTGCCGGGCGCCGAAGTCGGCATCGGTGGACACCACATGGTCGGCGGCCAGCACCACCGCGTCAGTCAATCTGCGGCCGGAGCGGCCTTGCAGGTTGGTGTGCGACCAGCCGGGGTGGGCCGCCAGCGCGCGCAGCGAAGAGCCGACGCTATCCAGGCGCCGCTGCAGCTCGCTGCTGAACAGCAGGTTGGCGAGCTTCGACTGGCCGTAGGCCAGCCACCTCGAATACGGCCGGGACTGCCAGTTCAGGTCTTTGATGCTGATGTAGCCAATGTTGTGCAGCAGCGAGGACACGGTCACCAAGCGGTCGGTGAGCTTGGGTAGCAGCAGGATGGTCAACGCGAAATGACCGACATGGTTGGTGCCGATATGGCGCTCGAAGCCGTCGGCGGTCAGCGCGTAGTCGCTAGCCATGATGCCGGCGTTGTTGATCAGGACGTCGGCGTTATCTATGCCGTCGGCGAAGCGGTGCACTGACGACAGATCCAACAAGTCCAGTTGACGCACCTCGACTTGGCCGGTCTTGGGGCCGGTCATGCGCTCGGCGGCGGCCGCACCCTTTGCGGTGTCGCGCACGGCAAGGATGACGTGGGCACCGACCCGGGCCAACTCCCCGGCAGCTACCTCACCCAGCCCACTGTTGGCGCCGGTGACGATGACGGTGCGTCCGGCGAAGGAGGGCAGCTCTGCTGCGGTCCAGTCCGGCATGGCAGCCACCCTAATCCGGAGTTGGTGAGGGCTTCTGACGAAGGGCGTTTGACCTGGCTCACCGGCGATGAGCTGGTCCGAGCCTGGAATACCGGCAACGGTCAGCCGATCGTCAACGAGGACGTCGCGGGTATCGTGCGGGGATAGCCCACGGAATCCCACCGGGGCGCGCCAGTCCCCTGCCGAGGAGTTTCAGTTGGGATCCGATGTGCCTGTCTCGTTAGTTTTCCCTGGAGCCGTCGCCGGTTGGCACAACGGCGATGCGTATCTGTCAGACATGCGTCGGTGACCTTCGGATGTATCTAGGGGTCATCGTCAATCCGCTTGCACGCAAGAACCGTGCTGCGCATCACGATCCCAGCGCCGATCTGCGCCGCATTGTCGGCCCATGGGGCGAGGTGCACGAAACCACCTCCGTCGAAGACCTCCGCGGGGTCATGGAACAGCTTTATCCACGTGTCAGCCACCTGATCAGCGACGGCGGCGACGGATCCCTGAACTGGTTGATCAACGAAACCGAGCAATGCGTCAGCGATCCGGAACGCTGGCCGACATTCGTACCCAGCAACGGTGGCAGTGTCAACGCTGTCGCGCGCAAGGCGCGAGTACGGGGGCGACCCCAAGCGATTCTGCGCGCACTGGCGGCTGCCGCCGAGACGGATCAGCCGCCGCCGGAAGTGCACCTGGACACGTTGGCGCTCGACGGCGAGACCGCGGACGGCGCGAAGTTCCATCGGCTGTGCTTTGGGCTGGCCGCCGGGGGTATCGGCAACCGGTTCTACGACAAGTACTACGACCACCACACTCATGGCCGGGCGGACGTCGTTCGAGTGATCGCTCGCTCATTCGGCGACTACGTCACCAACAAGGTTGCTCGTTCGAGCAAGCCCAACTATGCAACCAGTCTGTTCGCTCCGACGCAGGCCCGCGTCGTAATCGACGGCGAGGAGGTCCCGACGCGGACACACAGGTTCCTGCACGCGGGCGCGATCGACCTGCATATCGGCGCCGGGTTCCGGCTCTTCCCCAAAGCGGAGAAACCTGGCGCTCTGCATTTCCAAGCCGGGAATCTGAGGCCCTCGCTGATCGTCGTACGCTTTCCCGCGGCGCTCCGCAGCGGGAGGCTCCGCGGTGGTGACCTACGCGACGTCAACGGCCAAGAGATGATCATCGAGGCCGAGGACGAGCCGCTGTCGCCGATCATCGACGGCGAGCGGTTCGTCGGCATCGTCAGGCTTGTGGCCCGCGCAGGGCCGCGCGTCCGCATCGCCCAGGTGGGGTTGTCGACCACCGCTCCGGCGCCATGCGTGACCGAGACGTGACGACTGTCGGTGTTGACCTGAGATCGAGATCACCGTCGGGCCTGAAGGTTACGGGTGATCTGGGCGGAGAGTCTGGGATCGCTCAGTAGTTGGTCGACGAGTGCGGTGAGGACGTCCTGTCCGGTGACGCGGGCGACTCCGAGTCGGTCGGCGGCTTCTCGCTGCCAGATGTCGAGGGCTCGGTGCTGGCCGGGTGAGAGGTCGACCGTTCGTCTTGTTTTTGGGCTGCGCGTTCGTCCGATTGCAAAGGAGTCGGTCGGCGCCGCGGCGACCTCAGGTGTGAGCGGTGTCACGGCTGCGCGCTGGGTGCGTGATCGGTCGGCGCCAGCGCCGCTGCGGTTACTTTCTGGGCTCATGTGCAGCCTCCTCGCACGGGAGCCGGACGTCAGTATGTCAGTAGATCAGATTTCAGTATATCCGTACCTCAGGGCCCTTCGATAGCGGTCGGACGGCCGACAAGCGCGTTATGCGATCCCGCTGGGCGCCACCGGCACAGGCCGATGACAGAAATCCTCCAATTCCCGGCTTCGGACCACCGACAGGAACGACTCGAATTCGCCGTTGGGCATCGATACCGGTTGCTACAATGCCGAGATCCTGGAAAGGGATATGGAGTACCGAATGCCCGCAGTCTTTTTGGTCGACAATCGGCCCTCAATGTTCGCGATAAATATGGCGAGTTCGATGTCCGGGCGAACACGCGTTAGCGATCATTAAGTACGGAAATGCGGAAATCCGTATGTCAGTATCGGCGTATTTACAAGCCTAGCCTGGATCTATGCCCGCGCATGCATGTACTGAGATACTGACAACAGTATCTACGGAAACGTTGAATATCGCTGCGCAAAATGTGGGTTTTAGCTTGGTGGCTTAATTTAGCCTGTGAGCTTAATGTGTAGCAACCAAAAAAGCCTTCAAAGGCTTTGCTTGAGCCGATCGGCGGCGTTAGCATTGTGTTTTAACAATTGTAGTGAAGATTTGTTCTGCTCATTTCGGCTTAAGATCGGCCAGCGACCTGGAAGGGAGAGTGACTCCTACGATGGAGACGCTTTTCGATTACCTGCAGATGTGGGAAGCCCGCCAACCGGACCAAACCCTCTACCGGTTCGTTGATGCCGAAGGCCGGGAGCTCGAGCACTACACCTACCAGGG
>DASZLQ010000129.1:0-19538 GCA_035552295.1 Mycobacterium sp.
CGCGAGTCTGGGACACTCGACGGGTCATGAAACTTTTATCGGCAGTGGCAAGCGCCGTTGTCATGATCGGCATCGCAGCGCCGGCATACGCCGATGACGGCGACGGCGGGGACATCAGCAACGACAGATCTTTCCTCGCGGAACTCCGACAGGCCGGTGTCACCTACCAGGACCCGGATAATGCGGTAACAGCCGCCAAATCGGTGTGTCAACTCGTCGGCGATGGAAAGTCGGCCGCGGAGATCATCGCGGAACTGCGGAACCGCAACCCGTCATTCCAGGGGACGAGCGCTGCCAAGTTCACGGCACTCGCGGCCGCGCATTACTGCCCCGAGTACATGACCGGCGGGGGCCTGAACGACGGGGCCAACGGGCGGCCGTAGGTCTGCCGCGGCTAGTACTTCCGACCTTCCAACCACCAGCGCATCAGAGCGGCGGCGACGCCAGGTCATATGGCGGCCGATCCGTCCGGCGGTGTCTGCCGCCACCGCCCACGGTTGGAACAGACGTGAAGGCGGCAATTTGAGCACTCGGTTGTCGGCGGGTGCGGTGACGTAGCCGGCGCCGGCGGTGTTTACCGCCGCCGCCCACCGTTGGAACAGACCAGAAGGCGGCAGCTCGACCCAGGTGCTCGACTCGGCTGGCAATTTGAGCGCCCAGTCGTCGACGGCTCCGAGGAACTTCGTCGAAGTCTTGCACCCCGAATGCGCATTCGGCGCACAGCCAACTTGAGCTTCCGCCCTGCAGCCCGCCCCACAGTGCCACGGAGCTGTCGCGCGCGTGGCATGCCGCGCATCGGTGGAATGCTCGCCTGATCGCCCACCGCAGGATCCGCAACTGGGCCCGCAGCATAAGCAGGCATATGAAGGCCACCGCCATAGAGATCCCCAGCACCAGGAGAGTGATTACAGCGCGGTCTAGCACGCTGTTTCCCACTCCTGCCATCCACACCGAATCGTCCACTGGCTAGCGAGTTCCTTTGCCTTTAGCGCCCACCCCGCTGTTGTGGTTTGGCTGCCTCGTTATCGGGGCAGCCGCCGACCCAGCACCCCGGGCCGTGTTGGGCAACGTACCGCTCGACGCCGGCAGTGTCGCGGCAATGCCGGCGCTGGACGAGACCCATACTTGCCAATGCTAGGTCGCTGTGAGCTGTCACACTAGGATTTCGGGCCGTGTCGATCGCCGGGGTATCTGGGCTCGCCTCGGAATCGGGCAACCCGAGACGGGGACGTGTATGAGCATTAGCCAGCCCATACGAAGATCGTCGACGGGAACGGGTAGAACAAGGCCATTAGGTTCATACCCCTTCATAGGAGGTCCTCCAATTGACCGGCTTGTCTCAGCTGCTCAGCGCGATCGCGCTGATCGCGCTGGGAGGGCTTTTCGCGGCGATTGACGCCGCGATCAGCACGGTATCCCTGGCCCGAGTGCAGGAGCTGGTGCGCGACGAGCGGCCCGGCGCGGTGGCGCTTTTCAAAGTGATGTCCGAACGGCCGCGCTACATCAATCTGGTGGTACTGCTGCGGATCATTTGTGAGATCACGGCGACCGTATTGCTGGTGGTGTTCCTCTACGACAACTTCGGCATCAAGTGGGCGCTGTTCGGCGCCGCGACCATCATGGTGCTGACCAGCTTCGTCGTCATCGGTGTGGGCCCACGCACTCTGGGCCGGCAGAAGGCGTATTCCATTTCGTTGGCGACAGCCCTTCCGCTGCAGGCGCTCTCGTGGCTGTTGATGCCGATCAGCCGGTTGCTGGTGGTCTTGGGCAACGCGCTCACCCCGGGCCGAGGTCTGAGGAACGGACCGTTCGCGTCCGAGATCGAACTGCGCGAAGTCGTCGACCTCGCCCAGCAACGCGGCGTCGTCGCGGCTGACGAACGACGGATGATCCAGTCGGTCTTCGAACTCGGTGACACCCCGGCGCGTGAGGTGATGGTGCCGCGCACCGAGATGATCTGGATCGAAAGTGACAAATTCGCCAGCCAAGCGACAAACCTGGCGGTACGCAGCGGGCATTCCCGCATCCCGGTGATAGGCGAGAACGTCGACGACGTCGTCGGGGTCGTGTACCTGAAAGACCTTGTCCAGCAGACGTTCTTGTCGGCCGACGGCGGGCGGGACACTAATGTCTCGCAGGTGATGCGCCCACCGGTGTTCGTTCCGGACTCCAAGCCGCTGGATGCGCTGCTGCGTGAAATGCAGCGCGACCGCAACCACATGGCGCTACTCGTCGACGAGTACGGCGCGATAGCCGGCCTGGTCAGCATCGAAGACGTGCTGGAAGAAATCGTGGGCGAGATCGCCGACGAGTACGACCACGAAGAGACGGCCCCGATAGAGGACTTGGGTGACAAACGGTTTCGGGTCTCTGCGCGGTTACCGATCGAAGATGTCGGCGAACTCTACGGTGTGGAATTCGATGACGATCTCGACGTCGATACCGTGGGCGGCCTGCTGGCCCTGGAATTGGGCCGGGTTCCGCTACCGGGCGCCGAGGTGATATCGCATGGCTTGCGGCTACGTGCTGAGGGTGGACCCGATCATCGAGGGCGGGTACGGATTGGCACCGTTCTGCTGAGCCCGGCCGAACCCGTCGAGCATGGAGGCGATCATGATGGCTGAGCAACTGGACGCCGAGGACGCGAAGCTGGTGGTGCTGGCGCGGGCCGCGATGGCCCGCGCCGAAGCCGACAGCGCCGCCGCCGTGCGTGATGTCGATGGCCGCACGTATGCGGCTGCGCCAGTGAGCTTGTCGACGTTGCAGCTGACCGGCCTGCAGGCCGCGGTGGCCGCTGCCGCATCCAGTGGGGCGACGGGCTTGGAGGCCGCCGTGCTGGTGGCCGCATCCGCCGATGATCCGGGTATCGCTTCGGTTCGTGAACTGTCCGCGACGGCGGTCGTCATCCTCACCGACCGCGACGGGAACCTGTTATGACGCCGAACGTGCACTCACGGCGAAAAAGTCACGCGAAAATCGCACTGTGCGCACGCTCGGCGACAGGCTGACATGACTGAATTTCATTCTGGCTTCGTGTGTTTGGTTGGCAGACCGAACACCGGCAAGTCGACGCTGACGAACGCTCTGGTCGGCACCAAAGTGGCGATCACCTCGAAGCGGCCGCAGACAACCCGGCACACCATTCGCGGAATCGTGCACCGGGAGAACTTCCAGATGATTCTGGTCGACACCCCGGGATTGCACCGGCCGCGCACCCTGTTGGGCAAGCGGCTCAACGACTTGGTCCGCGACACGTATACCGAGGTCGATGTCGTCGGTCTGTGCATCCCGGCTGACGAGGGGATCGGTCCAGGAGACCGCTGGATCGTCGATCAGATTCGTTCGGTCGCTCCTAAGACCACACTCGTCGGCATCGTTACGAAGATTGACAAAGTCCCCAAAGACCGGGTGGCCGCGCAGCTGGTGGCGGTCAGTGAACTCGTCCGCGATTCAGCCGAGATCGTCCCGGTGTCGGCGGTGACCGGAACCCAGGTCGACGTGCTCATCGGCGTGCTGGCCGCGGCCCTGCCGGTGGGCCCCGCCTATTACCCCGACGGTGAGCTGACCGACGAACCCGAAGAGATTCTGATGGCCGAGCTCATCCGCGAGGCCGCCCTCGAGGGAGTTCGCGACGAGCTGCCGCATTCGTTGGCGGTGGTGATCGACGAAGTCAACCCGCGCGATGATCGTGACGATTTGATCGATGTGCACGCGATCCTCTATGTCGAGCGGGACAGCCAGAAGGGAATCATCATCGGCAAGGGTGGCGCCCGGCTGCGGGAGGTGGGCACCGCGGCGCGCGGTCAGATCGAGAAGCTGCTCGGGACCAAGATCTATCTCGACCTTCGTGTCAAGGTCGCCAAGAACTGGCAGAGCGACCCGAAACAGCTTGGCCGGTTGGGGTTTTAACGCCTCAATCCTGTGCAGGCCCGTGCTGCCACCACGCCATGGGTTGTTTGCTCGCCCAGCCGCAGACGGCCTCCAGCTCGGCGGCCAGCGAGATCAGCACGCCCTCGCTGTTGGCCGGCCCCATCAGCTGCACACCGATCGGCAGGCCGTCGGAGGTGAACCCCGCCGGCACGTTAAGCGACGGCCAGCCCAGGACATTCCACGGAAATGTCAGCGGGCACGCGGCGATCATCGCGCGGTCGGTGCCGTAGCCGCCCAAACGGTCGAAGGAACGCGCCAATGGGGGTGGCTGCGCAGTCGTCGGGGCCAGCACCACATCGACGATGTCGAAGATCGATCCCACTCGACGCTGGGCCGCGGTCTCGTGGAGGCGCGCGCTGCGCAAAATCGCCTGCCCCAGCACGTGGCCCATGCGCAGATTGGACAGGGTGCGGGGGTCCAGGTTGACACCGTCGCCCAGTCGCTCTTCCCAATCCCGAAGGCCCGCGGTGGACCGGGCGAGAAAGTCCC
This sequence comes from Mycobacterium sp., assembly GCA_035552295.1. Lineage (GTDB taxonomy): Bacteria > Actinomycetota > Actinomycetes > Mycobacteriales > Mycobacteriaceae > Mycobacterium. Next base: position 4,420 of record DASZLQ010000129.1, read on the forward strand.
ACGACAACCGCAGCCCGTAGTCCGGGTTGCCGGTCACCAGGGTGTGGCCGAGTAGCTCGAGTTGCTTGCCCACACTTCGCGTCGCGGCCAGGATCTCGGGGTGCAACTTGGCCCGAAAACCGGTGTAAGGGAACCGAGCTGAGAGTGCGATGTTCAGCGGACCGGGCGCGATCCCGACGAAGTCGGATGCCTTGATTGGGGGCGGCTTGTGCCGGTCGCCTTCGACATTCCCGGACGCCGCGTCGAGCACCAGCGCGGCATCGGCCACCGTGCGCGCCAGCACACCGTTGACCGTGATGCCGTTGAACGCTTCCGGCAACGGCCAGGTGGAGATCCGGCCCCGCTGCGGCTTGATGCCCACCAAGTGCGTCCACGCGGCGGGGATCCGGATGCTGCCTGCGCCATCAGAGCCGATAGCCGCGGTAACGAGCCCCGCGGCCACCGCGGCCGCGCTACCGCCAGACGACCCGCCGGGAGTGTGCCGACGCGACCAGGGGTTACGGGTGTGTCCAAATCCGGGCCCGCTGGTGAACGGCCATTGGCCCAGTTCACAGGTATTCGTCTTGCCGATGATCACCGCGCCGGCCGCCTTCAGGCGGCGGACCACCTCGGCATCGTGGGTGGCCGGCGGGACGTACCCCTCGGTACCGAAGGCGGTTGGCACTCCAGCAACGTCGACGTCGTCCTTGACCGCGATCGGGATACCCAGCAGTGGTGCGGTGTCGCCGGCGGCGCGCCGCCGATCGGCCTCGGCAGCGTCGGCCAGCGCCGACTCGGTGAGCACCACGCGGAAGGCGTTCAAGGTGGACTGACTGAGATCGATGGCACGCAGGGAGCGGCGCACCAATGTGACGGACGTCACTGAGCGGCTGGCGAGCTGATAGAGCAGGTCGGTCAGCGTGGGCAAGCGCTGGCTGCGGGATCCGGAAGCGGACCCGGAAACGGACCCAGAAGCGCCAACCACGGGGTACGAGACTAACGGCGCGGATACCCGCAATGTCGCGGCGGGGTGCAAAACTATTGTGATGCGGCTGTATCGAGACCGAGCTGTTGTGCTGCGCCAGCACAAACTCGGCGAAGCCGACCGGATCGTGACCCTATTGACACGCGATCACGGGCTGGTTCGCGCGGTGGCCAAGGGTGTTCGCCGCACCCGCAGCAAATTCGGCGCGCGGCTGGAGCCGTTCGCGCACATCGATGCGCAACTGCACCCCGGACGCAACCTCGACATCGTCACCCAGGTCGTTTCAATCGACGCGTTCGCCACCGACATCGTCCGCGACTACGGCCGATACACCTGCGGATGCGCGATGCTGGAAACCGCCGAACGCCTCGCCGGTGAGGAGCGGGCACCCGCCCCGGCTCTGCACCGGCTTACGGTGAGCGCGCTGCGAGCGGTGGCCGACGGACACCGTCCCCGCGACCTGCTTTTGGACGCCTATCTGCTGCGTGCCATGGGCATCGCCGGATGGGCACCGGCGCTGACCGAGTGCGCTCGTTGCGCCACGCCCGGCCCGCATCGGGCATTTCACATCGCCGCCGGGGGCAGCGTTTGCGCGCAGTGCCGCCCGGCCGGTTCCACCACACCGCCGCTGGGCGTGTTGGATCTGATGTGCGCACTGCACGACGGCGATTGGGAGGCCGCCGAGGCAGCGCCGCAATCCCACCGAAGCTATGCCAGCGGATTGGTGGCCGCACACCTGCAATGGCATCTGGAACGGCAGCTCAAAACGTTGCCGCTGGTGGAGCGCACCTATCAGATCGACAGGCAGATCGCCGAACGGCGCGCAGCGCTGATCAGGCAGGATGAGGCCTGTGGTTAAGTACCGGGTCACCGGGTCCGGGCGAAAGGCCGAGCGCAAGCTGAAGTCGACTGACTTCCCACAGCTGCCCCCCGCACCCGACGACTATCCGGCCTTTCCCGACAAGTCGACATGGCCGGTTGCCTTCCCGGAGCTGCCGCCGTCCGCAGACGGTGGCCCACGCCGACCACCCCAGCACATTTCGAAGTCGGCTGCACCGCGGATTCCGGCCGACCGATTGCCCAATCACGTCGCCATCGTGATGGACGGCAATGGCCGCTGGGCCACACAACGCGGACTGAACCGTACCGACGGCCACAAGGCGGGCGAGGCGGTCGTGATTGACATCGTCTGCGGCGCAATCGAACTCGGAATCAAGTGGCTTAGCCTGTATGCCTTCTCCACCGAGAACTGGAAGCGTTCTCCTGAGGAAGTCCGTTTCCTGATGGGATTCAACCGCGACGTGGTTCGCCTGCGCCGCAAGAACCTCAACACAATCGGGGTCAAGATTCGGTGGGTGGGCTCACGGCCACGCCTGTGGCGCAGTGTCATCAATGAACTGGCCATCGCGGAGGCCATGACGGCGGACAACGATGTCATCACGGTCAATTACTGTGTGAATTACGGTGGTCGCACCGAAATCGCCGAAGCCACAAGGGATATCGCTCTCTTGGTGGCGGCGGGCAGGCTGAATCCGGAGCGGATCACCGAATCGACTGTCGCCCGCCACCTGCAGCGGCCCGATACCCCCGACGTAGATCTCTTGCTGCGGACATCGGGGGAGCAGCGCTCCAGCAACTTCATGTTGTGGCAGGCGGCCTACGCCGAGTACATATTCTCCGACAAGCTGTGGCCCGACTACGACCGGCGCGACTTGTGGACGGCCTGCGAGGAATACGCGTCGCGCAATCGAAGGTTCGGGAGCGCCTAGTGCCGTCACTGCAGGAGCGGCTGGCATCGATTCTCCGCGACGTGCTGCCCGTCGAGGACGAACCCGACGGCGCGCTGACGGTTCACCATGACGGCACATTCGCGTCGTTGCGGGTAGTGAACATCGCCGAGGGTCTCGACCTGGTGTCGCTCACCCAGATATTGGTGTGGGATCTGCCGCTGACCAGAAAGGTCAGCGATCTGGTGGCCAAGCAGGCGCACGACTGCAACTTCGGCAATGTGACCCTGGTCGAGAAGGTCAGCGAAAAGGCGGTGCAGCGCAACTCCGGCAAAGGTGCGGCGAAGACCGCGGATGTCATGCTGCGTTACAACTTTCCCGGCGCCGGCCTGGCCGACGACGCTTTGCGAACGCTGATTTTGCTGGTGCTGGATACGGGCGCCCAGATGCGCCGTTCGCTGACGGCCTAGGACACGGCTGACTCGGCCGGTGCGACGGCGACCGGTCCGACGGCAACATCCTCGCTCGCTTGAGCCCGCAGTAGTGAGCGCAGGAGTTCTTGGTCGCTATCGGCCGGGCGGGTCGAGTCGACGAACCGTTCGACGACCTCGACGAATCGATTCGGGAAGTCGTGAAATGGGACGTGGCCGGACTTTTCGAAGACCTCTAGGTGCGACCCGGGGATCGCCGCCTGAGCCATCCGGGCATGGCTTACCGGGATAGTGGGATCCTCATCGCCCCAAATCAATTGCACTGGAATGGATTGCATTAGATGGACTCGGTCCAGCATGGTGACGTATTGGCCGCGCCCGTCCACCACGGATCGCAAGGTGCGCGCGAACGCCGACAGCGCGCGGGGGTTTTGGAAACCCTCGAGCACGCTCAAGGCGTCGGCGGCATCGCGCCCGAACTTGGTGGAGCCCAGCACGGTCCCGATAGCGCGGCCAAACAGTTGCACCGCGGGCATCACGCCAGGTGCGCGCAGAACGGCTAGCGCCTCGGCGCCCATCGGCATCGCCGCGAACCGCAATGCGATGCTCACGTCCTTCGCGACGCCGCCGGCGCTCACCAGCACGATGCGCTCGACCAGTTCCGGGTATTGATAGGCGAACTGCATCGCGACGCCGCCACCGAACGAATGACCGACGACGGTGACACGGTCGATACCAAGCACGGCGAGCAGGTCGCGCATGCCGTTCGCGAAGGCCGGCAACGAGTAGTCGGCGTGGGGTTTGTCCGACTCGCCGTGGCCTAGCAGGTCCGGCGCGATGACGGTGAAGCGCTGCGCAAGCTTGGCGTGCACGGGCTCCCAAGTCTTGGAGTTGTCGCCGACGCCGTGGATCAGCAGGAGAGCCGGTCCCGAACCGGCGACCCGGAAGGCGCGCCGGTAGCCGTGGATGGTGCGGAATTGCAGTGACGGGGTTTCGACGTCCCGCACAGGCCGCAAGTGGGGTAACGGATGGTTCCGCATCGTGGTCTCACTTCCCTTGAGTTCTGCTTGCCTCGGCCCGTGGGCCACTCATGGGTAGGAGCACGCGGCGGGCGCGTTTCGGACACTTTTTTCAGAACTTTTTTGTGGGTTTCAAAAGACACGCCGCGGGAGCCGGCTGGGTTCAGCCTAGGAGCCGCACTCCGAGCACGTTCCGAAGATCTCGATGGTGTGGCTGACGTCGGAGAAGCCATGTTTGGCGGCCACTTGCGCCGCCCAGACCTCGACCTCGTGGTCGCCCACCTCGATGGTGGAACCGCAGCTGCGGCACACCAGGTGGTGGTGATGGTGCTCCGAGCATCTGCGGTAGACCGACTCTCCGGTGTCGGTGCGCAGCGTGTCGACCATTCCCGCCGCTGCCATCGACTGCAGCGTGCGGTAAACGGTGGTCAGCCCGATGTTTTCCCCGCGGCGGCGCAGCTCGTCGTGCAATTCCTGGGCCGAGCGGAAATCGTCAAGCGTCTCCAGCAGCGCGGAAATCGCGGCCCGCTGGCGGGTTGACCGAACGCTCGCTCCAGTCACGCTGTGTCCTCGCTCGCGTGCGCGACGGCGTCGACCACAATGTGCGCCAGGTGGTGGTCGGCGAGCCGATACAGCACTTCGCGGCCGGATCGCTCTCCGGCGACCACACCCGCGGCCTTGAGAATCTTCAGATGCTGGCTGACCAGCGGCTGAGGCACGCCCAGAGCGTCGACCAGTTCGTGCACGCAGCGGTGGGATTCGCGCAATTGCAGCACGATGGCGATCCGCACGGGTGCGGCCAGCGCACGCAGCAGCTCGCCGGCGGCGTCGAGAATCTCCCGCGGCGGCGGCACCGGGTATTCGGCGAATTCGGAGTGTGCTCCGGATCCGGCCCCGCCGTGCTCGTGGGCAACCGCGCTGAGATCCGAGGTCGCGGTCGACGATGAGCCGTCGGCTGCCGTCGGCGTTGAGGAGGACATCACCATGGGAGAGTCATCACCTCGAGAAGTCCCGGGTCGTAGGATCGCCTGCCGATGGAACGGCGATAGGCTTCTTCCACTGTCACATGCATGATGACGCATGTCAAAGACGGCGGCGCTGGTCGATACCATGACTGATGTTTTGCGCACGGCGGTTGATCGCCGCACGTGTCCGCCCCGACCCGGAAAGGGAGTGCACCGCCCCGTGGCGTCCGTCCTCGACACCGTAGTCAACCTGGCCAAACGGCGGGGCTTCGTCTACCCCTCAGGCGAGATCTACGGGGGTACAAAATCGGCGTGGGATTACGGCCCGCTGGGTGTGGAGCTCAAAGAGAACATCAAACGGCAGTGGTGGCGCTCGGTGGTCACCGGTCGCGACGACGTCGTCGGAATCGATTCGTCGATCATCCTGCCGCGGCAGGTGTGGGTGGCCTCCGGTCACGTCGAGGTGTTCCATGACCCGCTGGTCGAGTCGTTGATCACCCACAAGCGCTACCGTGCCGACCATCTCATCGAGGCCTACGAAGCCAAGCACGGGCATCCGCCGCCCAACGGGCTGGCCGACATTCGCGACCCGGATACCGGCGAACCCGGCCAGTGGACCGAGCCGCGCGAGTTCAACATGATGCTCAAGACGTATCTCGGACCCATCGAGACCGAAGAGGGGCTGCACTATCTGCGTCCCGAGACGGCCCAGGGCATCTTCATCAACTTTGCCAATGTGGTGACCACCGCCCGGCGCAAGCCGCCGTTCGGTATCGGTCAAATCGGTAAGAGTTTCCGCAACGAGATCACCCCGGGCAACTTCATCTTCCGAACCCGCGAATTCGAGCAGATGGAGATGGAGTTCTTTGTCGAGCCGTCGACCGCGAAGGACTGGCATCAATATTGGATCGACACCCGGCTGCAGTGGTACGTCGACCTCGGTATAAATCCGGAGAATCTGCGCTTATTTGACCACCCCAAAGACAAGTTGTCGCATTACTCCGATCGCACCGTCGACATCGAGTACAAGTTCGGATTTGTGGGCAATCCGTGGGGCGAGCTAGAAGGCGTGGCCAACCGAACCGACTTCGACTTAGCAACGCACGCAGAACATTCCGGCGCCGATCTGTCTTTCTACGATCAGGTCACCGATACCCGGTACACGCCGTATGTCATCGAACCGGCAGCCGGGCTGACTCGGTCGTTCATGGCGTTTTTGGTTGACTCCTACACCGAGGACGAAGCCCCGAATGCCAAAGGCGGGATGGACAAGCGGACAGTGCTTCGACTGGACCCGCGGCTGGCGCCGGTCAAGGCCGCGGTGCTGCCGCTGTCGCGGCACGCCGACTTGAGCCCGAAGGCGCGTGACTTGGCCGCTGAATTGCGGAAATGCTGGAACATCGATTTCGACGACGCCGGCGCCATCGGGCGGCGTTACCGGCGCCAGGACGAGGTCGGTACGCCGTTCTGCGTGACGGTGGATTTCGAATCACTCGAGGACAGCGCCGTCACCGTGCGCGAGCGTGACCAAATGACGCAGGAGCGGATCGCGATGGACGCCGTCGCCGATTATCTGGCGGTGCGGCTCCGGGGCAGCTAAACGGCACCCATACCGCTGGCTTTGGCACCGTACATAGCCTGACCAGCGGCCTGAAGATCAATTGGCGAAACTCCGGCTCCTTCGGGTCGAATTGCCTTACGATCACCTGCGGCGAGTTTCACATGTGTCTAGTTGCCGCGGGCGGGTGTCGGGCTGTGGGTGCAAGGGCTGTCATTGCGGCCGATGTGTCGAGGTTGTGATGATTCCGGCCTTTCCCTGGTTGCCACCGGAGATTAACTCGACGCTGATGTTTGCTGGCGCAGGCCCGGGGCCGTTGATCGCGGCGGCAACAGCCTGGGACGCGTTGGCATCGGATTCTATCGGGCGCAGCGTCGTCGTTTGGCTCGGTGATTTCGGGGTTGACCAGCGGATTGTGGACCGGTCCGGCGTCGCTGTCGATGGCGGCGGCCGCGGCGCCGTACGTGGGGTGGCTGAACGCGGCGGCGGGGCAAGCCGAGGTTGCGGGTGCTCAGGCCCTGGCGGCGGCGTCCGCATTTGAGACGGCCCAGGCTGCCACGGTGCCTCCGGCGGCGGTGACGGCGAATCGGCTGATGTTGATGGCCCTGATAGCGACGAACTTTTTGGGCCAGAACACGCCGGCGATCGCGATGACTGAGCTCGAGTACCTGGAGATGTGGGCTCAAGATGTGGCCGCGATGGTGGGCTATCACGCCGGGGCGACGTCGGTGGCGGCCACATTGCCGTCGTTTAGCGCACCCCCGGCGGGCTTGGCGGGATTGGGGGCGGGATTGGGGAACCTTCTGTCCTCGATCGTGTCCTCGTTTGCGAGTCTGCTGCCGGTCGGGGGGTTGGGGGGATTGGCCGGCCAAATCCAGACCGTGATCGCGGGGATTCCCGCGGCCCTTAGTGGTGCGGTGAGTCAGCTGTCGGCGACGTTGTCGGCGGTGCCGGTGACGTCGTTGGTGTCGGTGGCGCAGGTGGGGATGTATCCGGCCAGCATGGTTGCGTCGCCGATGATGAGCCTTGCGCAGGTCGTAAACGGCACGGGGTTGGCCAGTTCCGCGGCCACCGGGGCGGCCGATGTCCCCAGGTTCGTCGGTTCGAGTGTTCCCGAGATGAATGGGCTGGGCGGCCCCGCTACTGGTTTGGGGCCGGTTGGCGCGGGGTTGGGTAATGCGCGGTTGGTGGGGGCGATATCGGTGCCGCCGACGTGGCAGGGGGCGATGCCTATGCGCATGGCCACGTCGGCGATGTCCGGGCTGGGCGGCGGACTGCCGAGCGCCGCGTTGGCCGAGGCGGCTGAGGTGGCTCCTGCGGGCGGGATGCCGGTGACGCCGATGCCGATGGGTGTGGGCGCCAACGGTATGCCTAACAAGTTGATGGGCCGCGGTGGGGCGAGTCCGCACGTGGTGCAGTCGCGGCCCACGGTGGTACCCCGGAGCGGGGTCGGATAGGGATCGGTCAATCCCGGATGTTGACCTCGGGGCTGACTTACGATGAAAAGTGCTTGTGAAAGGGGGCATCGTGCTATTGCCTCTGGGTTCCCCATTGCCGGACGATGCGGTGTTGGCGCTCCGCGGTGAGTCGGGTCTGCTCGGTCGCTTGTCGGTTCCGATGAGTTGGGGCGTGGCCGTTCCGCCGGACGACTACGACCATTGGGCGCCGAAACCGGAAGAGGGCGCCGATGCCGATGACAAGGTGACGGACGGCCGGAATTCCGAGGCGGCTGCTGAGAGGAGCGAGCGGCAAGACGAAGCCGAGCACCGCTTCGCGACGCCGCGGACCACTGGTGTGGTACCGCATTCTCCGGCGGCCGGTTGACGCCGAAAGACAAGTTGATTCGAGAAGGAGACGGCCTGCCAGGAGTTCATCACCCAGTTGGGTCGTAACTTCCAGGTGATTTACCAGCAGGCCAACGCCCACGGGCAGAAGGCGCAGACCGCCGGCAGCAACATGGCCAGCACCGACCGCGCCGTCGGGTCCAGCTGGGCCTGACAAAAGGATCGGTTCGCGACAGCGCGCCGCTATCTGGTGCGCCGTTAGCCGTCAGCGGGCGGCTTAGAAACGGCCGCCGCCACCCATGAAGCCGCCGCCGGATGAGCCCCCGGACGAGCTCGAGGTGCCGCCGAACGACGTGGGGCTCCAGCCGCCGAATCCTCCCCTCATGCCACCGCTGAGGAGGTCGCCCATGATGATTCCGCCGAGTAATGCGCCGGTGTCGTCGCCCGTGCGGCGGGTGTAGGCGCGCTGAGCCGATTGCACATCGGCATTCGCCAATGACTGCGCGTTGGCGGCCAGTGTCGACGCCGCGTTGGCGTGGCCAATCGCCTCAGTCGGATTGGTCGACTTCTGGTCCTGCGTGGCCGCTAGGTGCCGTTTGGCCTCGGCAAGCCGGGTCCGGGCCTCGGGCCCGACGCTGCCGCGCCGGGTGTCGATGTATTCGGAGACGCCGCGCACTCGCGACTCCGCAGTGAACAAGGCCTGCTCGAGTGAACGGTTGAGGCGTTCGGCGCTCGCCTGCTCCTTGGCCAGGGTGACCAATAGCCTGTTGAGGTCGGCATCGGCCTCGGACAGCCGGGCGAACGTACCCAGCGGATCGGTGGGGCCAGCGCTGCGCGCGCTGTCCACGGCTCCGGCGGCCGCGTCGCGCGCCGCGAGCAGCTCGCTGTTATGCGCGGACTTGGTGTTCTGGTTTTGCAGTTGCTCGTTGGCGTGCTGGATGCCCGCTCGAATGTCGGCCATGACAGACGGCAGCTTGTCAACGGCATGCCGGATGTCGCCGGCCGCGCCGTCGATCGCATCGAGCAACGCACGCGCTTGGCCGAGCGCCGCCTCGGCGGCACGGACAGCGTCCACCAAACCGGTCTGCTGTCCGCTCACCGCGTGGTCGGCGAGAGCACGGGCCGCGCTGACGTTGCGGTCGGCGAACGCCAGCCGCTCCTTGGCGGTCGTCACATTACCGGCAACCGAAGTCAGTGCGGCGGGGTCGAATTCGTTGTGCAGCTCGGCCAGCCGCTGTTCGGCCGGGGCGACCCGGCCGGTGAGCTCGACAACCTGCTGGGTCAGCGCGTCCAGCCGCGATGGGGCATTGATCACCAAATCCCGCAGTTTCTCGAACGCCTCGGTCTGTGACTCCAGTTCGCGGTCGGCGTGCGCCGCCGACACGATCACGCGGGTTAGCAGCTCGCGACGCTGTGCCGGTGTCTCGGGTGTGACGTCGTCGAGTTGCTGGCGCACGGTGAACGCTTGGGACAGAGCCGTTTTGGCGTTATTCACTGCCTGGGTGAAGGGTTCGGTCCGCTCTTCGCCGAATTCATCGACCGCAAGCGCAAGTTCGTTGGAGCTGGTGCGCAGCGCGTTGTCGACCTCCACCACCATCGAGCGTGATAGGTCGTCAAGGGCTTCCAGCGGCACGGCGGCCAACGCAGTGACGTCCGTCGGGTCGACTTGCCGCGCCGCGGCCAACGCGGCGGCGCGGCGTCGCCGGGTGCGATAGCGCATGACCACCACCAGGACCACCACTGCGACGACAATGACGCCCAGCGCCACCAGAAGTATTACCCGACTCGACGATCGGGGCGTCGTGTCGAGTCCGTTGGCCGCGGCGACGGCCGCACCGCTCCAGTCGCCGGCGCGCAGGGCGGGTTCGATCCGATTGCGCCGCAGGTTATCCACCTGACTTTCGGTGACGCTGTGCACCGCCGAGGGCACCAGGAAGGCGTATGCCCGGCCGGTAGTGCTCACGGCCAGCAGTGCGTCGTAGTCACCCAGGTCGCTGACACGTATGGTGTCGTCTGCCCAGTTCGTTGCGCTCTGCCCGGAGAAGTCGTCGACGTAGACCACCCACAGCCGGATGTGGCGATCGGCGTAGAGCTTGTCGACGGCCGACGTCACCGCGGCGCGACCGGAGTCCGACAGCGCGCCCGCGTTGTCGGTGACGTAACCCGGCAGCCGAAATGGTGGTTGCGCGGCGGCCGCCGGGGCCAGCAACAGCCCCGTAGTGAGGATCGCCAAGATCACACCGAGCAGGCGGGCAGTGCGCATACGCCAATTTAGCCCGGCGGTGGTAGGGCCGAGCAGACATCGGACCGCGCTCGGCGTTCCCTGGCAGACTGTGCGTCGGTGACCACGAATCCGCAAGACCCCTACGACGACTTCGACCGTCAGCGACGGGTATCCGAAGCGCGGAAGACGGCGGGTCTGCCGGGTACGGAAGGCCAGCACCGCACCGACTTCGCGCGGGACCGGGCCCGCGTGTTGCACAGCGCCGCGCTGCGCCGGCTGGCCGACAAGACACAGGTCGTCGGACCGCGTGAAGGTGACACCCCGCGCACCCGGCTGACGCACTCGCTGGAAGTGGCGCAGATCGGCCGTGGCATGGCCGTCGGCCTGGGCTGCGACCCCGATCTCGTCGAGCTCGCCGGTCTGGCCCACGACATCGGACACCCGCCGTACGGGCACAACGGCGAGCACGCCCTCGATGAGGTCGCTGCCGCGTATGGCGGCTTCGAGGGCAATGCGCAGAATTTCCGAATCCTGACCAGCCTCGAGCCCAAAGTACTTGATGCACAAGGCTATAGCGTGGGGCTGAATCTAACCCGTGCGTCCCTGGACGCGGTCACCAAGTATCCGTGGACGCGAGGTAAGGGCCGGGGCAAGTTCGGGTTTTACGCCGAGGACCTCGGGCCGGCGGACTGGGTTCGTCAGGAGGCGCCGGCTGACCGGACGTGTCTGGAAGCGCAGGTGATGGACTGGGCCGACGACATCGCGTATTCGGTGCACGACGTCGAGGACGGCGTCGTTTCACAACGCATCGACTTGCGCGTACTCGCCGACGACGACGAAGCCGCCACGTTGGCCAAGCTGGGGGAGAGCGCATTCTCGCGGGTGAGTGCCGACGACTTCATGGCGGCCGCGCGACGGCTGTCCGGGCTGCCTGTGGTTGCCGCGGTCGGCAAGTACGACGCCACGCTGGCCTCGTCGGTCGCGCTCAAGCGATTGACCAGTGAATTGGTGGGACGGTTCGCCTCGGCTGCGATCGCAACCACGCGTGCGTTGGCGGGACCTGGACCGCTGGTGCGCTACCAGGCCGACCTGCAGGTGCCTGACTTGGTGCGTGCCGAGGTGGCCTTGCTGAAAATCCTGGCGTTGCAGTTCATCATGTCCGACCCGCGGCATCTGGAAACTCAGGCCCGGCAGCGCGAACGTATCCACCGAGTGGCGCAGTGGCTGTACTCCGGGGCACCCGGAACGCTCGATCCGGTCTTTGCTGCGGCGTTCACCACAGCCGCCGACGACGGCGCCCGGTTACGGACCATCGTCGATCAGATCGCTTCCTACACGGAAGGCCGGCTAGAACGCATCGACGCCCGGCAGGGTTAGGCTCGCGACATGACCAAACTCACCGCCGTTGCCACCCTCCTGTCGCTTTCCGTCGTGGCCGTGAGCGCATGCAATTCGCCCCAGCACGCGAGCACGCAGCCGGGCACCACGCCGCCTGTCAAGAGCGGTGCACCGGAGTCGTCGACGACGGCCAGCCCGTCGCCCGGTGGCGCATCGCTCAGCGCCCAACTGAACGCGCCCGACGGGCGAGCCGTGGCCACGGCGACATTCGATTTCACCGGCGGCTACGTCACCGTCACCGTCAAGACCGTTGCCGCCGGGATCCTCGCGCCCGGTTTGCATGGTCTGCACGTTCACGAGATCGGCAAATGCGAGCCGAACTCGGTTGCTCCCACCGGCGGCCCGCCTGGGAATTTCTTGTCCGCGGGCGGTCACTACCAGGCGCCCGGACATACCGGGAAGCCCGAAAGCGGTGATCTGAGCTCACTCGAGGTGCGCTCAGACGGCTCGGCTTATCTGGTGACCACCACCGACGCGTTCACCAGGGACCAGCTGCTGGCGGGGAACAGGACCGCGTTGATGCTGCACGGCCCCGAAGGCAGCGCCATGGCAGTGGACCGGGTCGCGTGCGGCGTCATCGGCCCCGCCAGCTGAACCGGCCGGGGCTTTAGACTGGGCCGATGGCTGGCCGTATCTCGGATCGCGATATCGCCGCCATCCGCGAACAGGTCCGCATCGAGGATGTCGTCGGTGACTACGTCCAGCTGAAGCGCGCCGGCGCTGACTCGCTCAAGGGCCTGTGCCCGTTCCACAACGAGAAGTCGCCGTCGTTTCATGTCCGCCCGAATCACGGCCACTTTCACTGCTTTGGCTGCGGCGAAGGCGGCGACGTGTATGCGTTCGTTCAGAAGATCGAACACGTCAGCTTTGTCGAGGCCGTTGAGCTGCTCGCCGACCGGATCGGGCACACGATCAACTACACCGGCTCGGCCACCAGCGTGCAGCGCGACCGCGGCAGTCGCAGCAGGCTCATCGGGGCCAACGCGGCCGCCGCAGAGTTCTATGCCGCGGCGCTGGAGTCTGACGAGGCCGCACCGGCCCGCCAGTACCTGAGGGAACGAAACTTCGACGCCGAGTCGGCTCGTCGTTTCGGCTGCGGATTTGCACCCTCGGGCTGGGATTCGCTGACAAAACACCTGCAGCGCAAGGGTTTCGAGTTCAAAGAGCTGGAAGCCGCCGGCCTTTCCCGGCAAGGGCGCCGCGGTCCGATGGATCGTTTTCACCGACGCCTGCTCTGGCCGATCCGCACGTCGGCCGGTGAGGTGATCGGCTTCGGGGCCCGGCGGCTGTTCGACGACGATCCGATGGAAGCCAAGTACGTCAACACGCCCGAGACACAGCTGTACAAGAAGTCGTCGGTGATGTTCGGTATCGATCTGGCCAAACGCGACATCGCCAAGGGGCACCAGGCGGTCGTCGTCGAGGGCTACACCGATGTGATGGCGATGCACCTGTCCGGGGTCCCCACGGCCGTCGCGTCCTGCGGCACCGCGTTCGGCGACGAGCATCTGGCGATGCTGCGCAGACTGATGATGGACGACAACTGGTATCGGGGCGAATTAATCTTTGTCTTCGATGGCGATGAAGCGGGTCGAGCGGCTGCCTTGAAGGCCTTCGACGGTGACCAACAGGTAGCCGGAAAATCCTTTGTCGCGGTCGCAGCGGATGGGATGGATCCTTGTGACCTCCGCCTGAAATCGGGCGACCCGGCGCTGCGCGACCTCGTTGCTCAACGAGAGCCGATGTTCGCGTACGCCATCGAATCGACCTTGTCTGGGCTGGATTTGGACACCGAGGAAGGTCGGGTGGAGGGGTTACGGCGGGCGGTCCCTCTCGTTGCGCGCATCAAGGATCCATCGCTTCGAGACGCATATGCCACCAAGCTCGCTGACGACTGGATCGGCTGGCCGAACATTCCTCAGGTCGTGGCGAGAGTTCGGGAGGAAGCGCAGCGCGGAGGAGTGGCGACGCACAAGTCCCGCCGGGTCGCCCAGCAGCCCCGTGCTGCGGCCGAACCCGCCGCCCCTCGGCCCGACCCGCGTGACCCAACCCTGTGGCCCCAGCGCGAGGCACTCAAATCGGCGTTGCAGTACCCCGCGTTCGCCGGCCCGGTGTTCGACACGCTGACCGCCGAGAGCTTCACCCATCCCGGGTACGCCGCCGTGCGAGCGGCCATCGACGCGGCCGGTGGTACATCGACGGGCGCCACCGGGGCACAGTGGATCGATGCGGTGCGCCAGCAGACCACGTCGGACCTGACCGCCGGCCTGATCAGCGAACTGGGGGTGGAGGCCATCGCCGTCGATGACGAAAAGCTGCCGCGCTATATCGCCGGGGTGATGGCTCGTCTACAAGAGGTGTGGATGGGCCGGCAGATCGCCGAGGTGAAGTCGAAATTGCAGCGCATGTCGCCCATCGAGCAGGGCGACGAATATCACGCGCTGTTCGGTGACCTGGTGGCCATGGAGGCCTATCGGCGCAGCCTGTTGGAGCAGGCTAGCGGCGACGATCTGACGGTGTGAGGACCTCGTCAGCCGGCCGCTCGACAACGGCAGTCTGGTTGTCGATCTCGGCCAGCGTCACGAACCCCGCATCGGGCGAGATCCGATTCGCGATCTTGCGGCGGCCTCCTTCGAGCATCGACTTGGCCACGGGACTGCTGGTCAGCGCGCGATAGGTGCCGGCGATCTGCTCGTATCGGCGGCGCCCGGCTTTCGAGCCCAGCACGTAACCCAGTGCAAGCACCACGACATACCGGATCAAAGCGTCCCTCCCGACGACGTTGCGAATGGCTCCATCCTGCCTCACGCACCCGGGTGCGCGCGCGGTTGATCCCCCCAGCCGCGGGGCACTTCCTCTAGTTGGGTGCGGCTATGCCAGTACGCTAGAGTCGTCCCGCGATCTGCGCAGGTTCGCGTGGACCGGGTTAATCCCCTGTAGCTCAATTGGCAGAGCATTCGGCTGTTAACCGAAGGGTTGGAGGTTCGAGTCCTCCCGGGGGAGCTGATCAGGGCACATCCTCAGACCTGCCCACAACTGCCAGTCACCG
>DASZLQ010000130.1:0-2786 GCA_035552295.1 Mycobacterium sp.
AGCTCGGTGTGGCCCGGCCCGCGGCGGCAATCGCGCTGACGGGCGGAACGTTGGCGGCCGGCGCGTTGGGTCTGACGGCATTGTTGGGCTGGACATTGTCGCGACCCGAGGTGAGCGCGGACGCCGCGCTGGTTCGGGCGATCTACTTTCTGGTGTTCCTGGTCGGCAGCCCGGGGCACTTGGTGGCGTTGGGCTTGTTGGTCGCCGGGATGGCCGTGCCGGGCCGCGCGCTGGGTTTGATGCCCAGACCGCTGGCCTGGACCGGCCTGGTGATTGCCGCGCTCGCCGAAGTGACGACGCTGGTGCTGGCGTGGCCGCAACTGGGAGTCATTTTGCCGATCGCACGAGTCGCGGCGCTGGTCTGGCTGGTGGCGGCTGGCGCGGCGTTGCCACGACCGTCTAGCTGACTTCGACGCGGTGCAGGTCGTCGCCGAGCTCGATCTGTCCGGCAAACTCGGTGGCAGCCAGCGTCCGCCACTGCTCTTCTTGCCCCGGCACCAGAGCCGGCACGTAGTGCGTCATGACCAGGGTTCCCACCCCCGCGCGGGCCGCGGTCGCCGCCGCTTCCTCTACCGACGAGTGGTAATCGCAGATGTCCTGGAGCCGCTGTTGCGGGATGTTGGAGACGATGTCCTTCCGGATCACGGTGTGTACCAGCGCGCCGGCGCTCCTCGCCAAATCGTCCAGCCTCGCGCACGGCACCGTATCTCCGGCCAGCACGACCGACGCGGCCCCGAATTCGATCCGGAACCCGATGGTTGGTGCCACCGGCCGGTGATCGGTCGAGGCCACCCGGATCGACACGCCGTCGCGGTCCCACACCGGACCTTCGGCGTATTCGTGGACTTCGACCGCTGGCGGCGCGTTCAGATCGGCGTGGTGAGCGATCCGGTAACTGATGTCGTGGCGGAATGCGTTCAGGGTCGCCTCTACCGTTTCCGCGGTGCCCGGCGGTCCGATGACCGGCAGCGGGGCGGGATCCGGGGCGAAAGTGCTGACCCAACGCGTGATGAGGACGTCGCCGAGGTCGCCGATGTGATCGCTGTGCAGGTGGGTGAGCAGCAGCGCCGACAACCCGCCGGCGCCCACGCCGACCGCCGCCGCACGTTGCAGCACTCCACGGCCGCAATCCACCAGGAACACCTGCCCGCCAGCCCGCACAAGGGTCGACGGCCCAGCGCGGTTCGGGTCGGGGATGGGGCTTCCGGTCCCAAGCAAGGTGACCTCGATCATGGCCCTATCCTGGCAAGCCGCGCTGGCGCGTAGGTGAATTCGACTGATTCGACTGGCGGGACAGCGGACTCGGGGCGCGACGGCTGGAGGTTTCGGCAGTGGGCGTGAGGGTATTGGACAGTATTGGTTGTCGGTCGTCGCGTCGGCTTTCCCGCCGCGCAAGTTGGCCGTAGCCTGGTGTGAAGCAGCTCACAACCGCCTTGGAGGCCTGATGCGGATCGCGGACGTTTTGCGCAACAAGGGTGCGGCGGTGGTGACGATCAACCCCGACGCAACTGTCAAGGAGCTGCTCGCCGGCCTCGCCGAGCAGAACATCGGCGCTATGGTCGTGGTCGGTGCCGAAGGTGTCGTCGGGATCGTGTCCGAGCGCGACGTCGTGCGCCAGCTGCATACACATGGCGCCAGCGTGCTGTCCCGCCCGGTGTCGAAGATCATGACCGCCACGATTGCTGCGTGCAAGAAGTCCGACACCGTTGACTCGCTGAGTGTGCTGATGACCAAGAACCGGGTGCGCCATGTGCCGGTGTTGGATGGGAAGAAGCTGATCGGCATCGTCAGCATCGGCGACGTGGTGAAGACCCGAATGGAAGAACTCGAGGCCGAGCAGCAGCAGCTGCAGTCCTACATCACGCAGGGCTAGATACGCCGCTTCGGCGCAGGACTAGTGCCAGGCGTACTCGGCCCGCAGCCGGGCGGCCACCACATCGAAGATCTCGCGTCGCAGAATCGCGCCCTCGCGGCGGATACCCTCCTCGGGCACGTCGAGCACCCGGTCCAGCCGGACCCAGCTTTGCCGGCCCTCGTAATCCCAATCACCGGAACCGATCCCAACCCAGTCGGGGTCGACGCCATGGCGCTCCTGGCTGGACACCATTAGCCCGAGCAACACGCTGCGGTCACGGCCCACGACCAGGACCGGTCGGTCCTTGCCACGGCTGGGATCGTCTTCGTAAACCACCCACGTCCAAACGATCTCTCCGGGATCGGCCCGGCCATCCAGGTCTGGGGAGTAGACGAGCGTGCGGGCTCGCTGCGCGGTGGGAAAGCTGGTGCTGGTCACCGGCCGGCCCGCGGTGATCGCGGCAGGCGGCTGCGGAGCGACCGCGGCGATGACGTTTGCGGTGATCTTCACCGCTTGCTGGAGTTCCCGCAGTACGGTCTGCGAGTTCTGCACGTGCCGGACCAGCCGCGGGGCGCGATCGAAAACCAGGTTCTCCGCGAAACGCTGAAACGTCTTCCACTGCGATTTCCGGGGAGACGCCATATTCGCAGCATAGACGCGCCAATTGTGTCCGGTCCGCAACGCGTGGATACGCTTGACACACCACCGAACCGCCAGTCGACCAGGAGATTCCCATCAGTAGTTTCGCCGACAAGACCTTCACCGCGCCGGCGCAGATTCGGAATTTCTGCATCATCGCCCACATCGATCACGGCAAGTCCACGCTGGCCGACCGGATGCTTCAGCTCACCGGCGTCGTCGACGAGCGGTCGATGCGTGCCCAGTACCTGGACCGGATGGACATCGAGCGCGAGCGCGGCATCACCATCAA
>DASZLQ010000131.1:0-2949 GCA_035552295.1 Mycobacterium sp.
GTGTCGCGAGTAAAGGCCCGCGAGAGCCGCAACCACGTGGTCACGCTGACCGCGGGACCGGTGTGACGGATCCCGGGTCCAGCTGGTCAAAGACGACGAAACTCGACGCTGGCCCCGCCGAAGGGGCAGTATGCGATCGTGAGCGACGCCTCGGCAATCGGTTGCGTTGGGAAGCTGATCGTGGCAACCCGCGGTGACCGCGGCGCCGGTGAGGTGCTGGTAAACCTGCGAGGATCGCACGAGGCCTTCCTGGCATGGTCCGACGAACCATTACCGAAGGGCAGCAAGGTGCTGGTGGTTGAAGTCCGGGGCCCGCGGACGGTGGTCGTCGAGCCGTGGAAGGACCTCGCCGGATCTGCATTGACGGCCGAAATTCCCTGATATACAACAGCGAAACTGCAAGGAGTCCAACAATGCTCGGTTACAAGGTGCCCGCTCCGGACGAGGCGATGCTGATCTCCGGCGGCCGGGCCAAGAGCAACGCCCCGTTCCGCGTCGTGACCGGCCACGGCGCCTTCATCCTGCCGATCTTCCGCAAGGCTCGATTCCTGACACTGGCCATGTGTGAGGCCGAGGTCGCCGAAAAGTGCGTCACCCAGCAGGGCATTACCCTCAATGTCCGGTCGGTGATCGCCTTCAAGGTCGGCAACGACAACGAGAGCGTCATCAGCGCGGCTCAGCGATTCCTGTCAGACCAGGACCAGATGGCCGTGCTCACCGGTCGGATCTTTGCCGGTCACTTGCGCTCGATCATCGGCTCGATGACCGTCGAGCAGATCATCCGGGAACGTCAGAAGCTGGCCACCGAGGTGCTCGATGGTTCCAAGGAGGAGATGGCCCGGATCGGGCTGACCGTCGACGCCCTGCAGATCCAGTCCATCGACGACGACGGGCTCGGCTACATCACCGCGATGTCCGCGCCGCACAACGCGGCCATCCAACAGCAGGCTCAGATCGCTCAGGCGCAGGCGAACCAAGCGGCCGCCGAAGCCGAGCAGGAGTCGCAACGCAATCAAGCCGAATTCGCCCGTGAGACCGCGGTCGTCAAGGCGCAATACAAGGCCGAGGTCGACAAGGCCCAGGCCCAGGCCGCCCAAGCGGGCCCACTGGCCGAAGCACAGGCCCAGCGCGAGGTGCTGGAAATGCGCACCGAACTTGCCGAGCGCGCCGCCGAACTGCGCCAGCAAGAACTGGTCGCCGAAGTGGTCAAACCCGCCGAGGCGGACGCCGAACGCGTCCGCATCATGGCGGTCGCCGATGCAGAGAAGATGAAGATCCAGGCCGAGGCGGCGGCGTCGCACAACCGGGTGGCCCTGGACAAGATGCTCATCGACCAGCTACCCCAGATCGTCGAGAAAGCCGCACTTGGGCTCTCCGGCGCCAATCTGACCGTGCTCAACGGCGCCGACGGGCTCAGCCAGGTGGCCAGCGGGCTGGTCTCGCAGGGGAAGGCCATCTTCGACGCGCTGCGCGGCGGTGTCATCGACTACGACGATGACTATGACGATGAACACGGCGCGGCGCCGGCTGCCGGGAACTCCAAGTCCGGATCGAGCCAGCAACCCGCTCGCTGACGGTGCGAAAACTGTGACAAACCATCGCGCGGCAGTGCACGTGTACAACTGAATAGAAGTGCTTGCCTGATACCGGTGACGGGCTGCCGCTTGGTGGTGTAACACTGATACGCCACGAATCGGATTCACGGCGTATAAGTGATCAGCAAACGGCGACCCAAGACGTCTGGGCGAAAGGTGGGCGGACGTGAGCAAGGAAGCCCAATCAGTGGGCGATGCGGCGCGGGAGAACCTCGCCGCGGAGCTGGATCGGCTGCGGCAGCGGCGCGATCGCCTAGAGGTCGAGGTCAAGAACGACCGCGGCATGGTCGGCGATCATGGAGACGCGGCCGAGGCAATACAGCGCGCTGACGAACTGGTCGTCCTAGGTGACCGAATCAATGAACTTGACCGGCGGTTGCGGACCGGGCCGTCGAACTCCGAAGCGTCGGAAACGCTGCCCGGCGGTACCGAGGTGACCCTGCGATTCCCCGATGGTGAAGTCGTCACGATGCACGTGATCTCCATTGTCGAAGAGACTCCGGCCGGCCGCGAAGCCGAGACGTTGACCGCTCGCAGCCCCCTGGGCCAGGCCCTTGCCGGACGGAAACCGGGCGACACGGTGACCTACTCGACGCCGCAAGGGGAAAACCAGGTCGAGCTGATCGCGGTGAAGTTGCCCAGCTAGCTCCCCCTGGGGCGCCCAGTGACCCCGTTAGACTTCCCCCGATGCTCCCCTCAGAATCCGGGACCGCACCGCCGCGTCCACACCTGAATCTGACGACGCAGGTAATGCGTTTCGTCGTCACCGGCGGGCTGGCGGGCATCGTCGACTTCAGCCTCTACTTGGTGCTCTACAAAGTGGTGGGCATACAGGTTGACCTGTCCAAAGCCACCAGCTTCATCGTCGGCACCATGACCGCCTACCTGATCAACCGCCGATGGACATTCCAGGCGTCACCGAGCACCGCGCGGTTCATCGCGGTCATGGTTCTCTATGGCATCACCTTCGCCGTGCAGGTCGGACTCAACCATCTGTGCCTTGCCTTGTTGCACTACCAGGGCTGGGCAATACCCGTCGCGTTCGTGATCGCGCAGGGCACCGCGACGGTGATCAACTTCGTGGTGCAGCGGGCCCTAATCTTCCGCATGCGCTGAGCCGAGCTGGCCAAGCGGTACCCTCTTTGACGATGTTCACCACCAAACGGCTGACCGGATGGGGTCGCACCGCTCCCTCCGTAGCGGCGGTGCTTTCCACCCGGGATCCTGACGAAATCGCCAAGGCAGTGGCGAACGCCGGCGACCGCGGCGTGATCGCGCGCGGCCTGGGCCGGTCCTACGGCGACAACGCGCAAAACGGCGGTGGCCTGGTAATCGACATGACGGTGCTGAACCA
>DASZLQ010000132.1:0-11764 GCA_035552295.1 Mycobacterium sp.
CTACGCGAATTCAGCGGATTCGACAAGTTTTCGGACGATGAGCTGGAGCGTCTCGTCCAAGCGGCACATCACACTTCGCGATCCGTGCCATGGCCGCTGATTCGCGAGCAGACCCCGTCGGACGCCTGCTACATCCTGCTCAGCGGGGAGGCAGGAGTGTACGTCGGCCAGGACCGCATTGCCGTGTTGGGGCCGGGCGAGGTGATCGGCGAGTCTGCGCTTCGCCGTGGGAAATTGCGTTCTGCGACCGTAACGACGATGGGGCCGGCCGAGGTGCTGCGCATCGAGCGGGACGATCTCGCCCGCTTGCTCGACGAGATACCGGCATTGCATGAAACCATGGACGAGACCGCGTCGCGCCACGTGCCCGTGGCGCCGCCGCCCAAGCCGAAACCAACTCGCTCCAAGGTAAACGCCTCGGTCCCGACGGAGTTGCTCGAGCGGTTTGAACAGGCCGCCGACATCGCCGGTGTCGGCGTCGCCGGCGCGCTCGAGGCGGCGCTCACCCAGTGGATCGAACGAAACAGCACACCGGAGTCGTGAGGAACTGACTCGCGGCCATAGTCGGCGGGCTTCGCGACGAGTTATTGCGGGTGGGTTGCCAGGTAGTCCCCGACCGGGATCGGTGACGCCGCGGCGTAGCCGATGGGTAGCAACACGTCGCCCGCGGTCGTGTAGCAATAGACGTCCCACCGGTAGTAGCCGGCAAACGCCGCGGGATCGGCGGCAAGCAGCCCCGCGTACTGGTTGACCGCGCGCACGTATTCGTTCGCGTGGTTGTACCGGTAGATGGCGTGATCACGATCGTTGGCAAAGCCGTTAGCGGCGAGGTAGCGGCCCGCTGCCATGATGCTGTCGTGGGGCGACTGGATATCGCCGCCCGCCCCGTAGGTCGCGAACGTCGGGGGCAAGAATTGCATGGGTCCCTGCGCGCCGGCGGTGCTCGCGCCGACGATGCTGCCTAAGCGGGTCTCGATGAGGTTGATCGCGGCCAGGTAGTTCCACCCGACGCCGGATTCCGACTCCGCCTGATGGTAGTAGCTCAGTAGCTCGTCGGCCGGGGCCGGTGGCTCGACGCGCCACGCGGGCAGCGTGTCTCTCACCGGTGTCATCGCGGTGAGTTGCCGACGGGCATCCACATTGCGGTCGTAGACATCGAGTAATGACGGCGGGATTCGCGGTCGCGTGGGCGTATCCCATTCTGGGTGTCGCCCGATCGCGCGATAGGCCGCCTGCTCGCGGTGCGCGGCCGCCACCCGCGCTGCCTCCCCCGTCGACGGGTCACGAAGCGCGAGCTCATCGGCGACAAGGTCGTCGGCCAGCCGCCCGGGGTCCGACGCCAGGTGAGGCTGCGCGCCGTCGGGCGTGCTCGGCGCGTCGGCCAGCATGGTGGTTGAGGTGAGGCCTGTGGCGGCCACTGCCGTCGGCTCGGCAGAGCTAACGAGTGCGAACGTGATCGCGCCGACGCCCACGACAGCGACTACACGGTTACGGCTCACGGTGTTACTTCCGTCCGATCCAGCTCAGGATAGGTCAACGGTAGCGATACCAGCGGCCGATGCGAACCGGGGCAAGCCCACTATCCGGTCAGTGCGTCTACCTGGTAGCGGCTGGCCGTCCACGGTGGGGCACTGGGAATAGGTGTGAGCGTGACCGTTATGCGGTCCTTGCCCGCGGTGAGCGACTCAGGCACGAGATAGGTGTCATCAAGCCAGCGGTGAAAGGCGTTGCTACGCGGCTGTAACCAATTCCCGGCGGGTACGCCGTCAATGGCAATGTCCGCTGATTGATAGCCGGTTGTTTGGTCCGACGTGCGGCGCAGCAGGACACCGTGGTTGTCCGGGCGGATTTGGGCATTGAATGTGATGGCAGCGTGGGTGGTGCGGACTAGCCCGGCAATGGGACGGGCGTCGTCGCTCCCCTCGTACGTGCTGATCAGCACCTGGTCGGTGGCATCGGCGTCGGTGTAGATGTGCAGGATTCGACTCACGGGATCGGTGGGGGTGATTTCGTCGCTGCGCGTGGTGGTTTCGTTCGGTTGTGTGTAAAGGAATGCCGTTGAGCTGTAATCGGGTTGGACCATGTTCCGCTTGCCGTGCTCGATGCCGAATCGGATTGCGGAGTGGTAGCCAACGGCGTCAGCGAGCATCAGTCGGTAGGTAGCGACACAGTAGTCTGCACACCCACCAGCCTGCGTGCGTTGATCGGGTTGGCCGGTGAAAGGGTCGCTGAAGTGCGTGCCGTTCTTGAAGTACCAGCCGCCCTCATAGAAGTCCTCCGTGCCGGTGCCGTACCACTGGGGCGACGCGGAACCATCTGTGTACACGCGTTCGGCACCCTCGAGAAAGTACGGGGCGTCGTCGCTAAACGACGTCTTGATCCGAGAACCCCTGATGGTGTGGCTGACGCCGACGAACTTGCCGTGGCCTGGTTCATCGGCGAACAACCAGTCCTGACCGAGCATCGTTGGCCCGGCATGCGAGCGTGCGGTGAAGTACCCAACGCGGCCACTGGCTAGGGCGGGTGCCCACTGCGGATCGGGTGTGGTCACGACATCGCTGTCGATCCCCGGTATGGGATTGGCCGTTGTGTTGACGAGGGTGATGCGGGCTGTGCGCGCGAAAGGCATCGGCCACCACTCCGACAACGACAACGACCCGGAGGGTTGCGGAATCGCCGCGAACATCAGCGATCTCACGGTGTTGGCGCCCAGTCCGGCGCCGAAGAATTCCCCGAGTGGCGAGTCAACCATGGTTCGGCCGTCGAACTCGATCTGCAGCCGTAACCCCGTCAGGAGTTGGTCCGTCGGTTCTGGTAGCTGCAGACGCAGCCCCGAGATCGTGCCTGGCCCAATGGATTCCGCGATTGTCAACCCAGCCTCGGCGGGGACCTCGCCGACGCGATTGTGATGCGCTGCTGTAGGTGCCGCCGGTTTGGGATCGGTGGTGCCCGCGGCGCGCAGCGTGGCGATCACGTCGAGCGCGGGATCGGCGGGCGAGAAAGTGGTCACTCCGTCGGCGGTCGAAAACTGACGATAGTCGACGTGGTAATACTGCAGATTCTTTGCGACGCTGATCCGCATCGATTGCCGGTACGGCATCGGTACCTTGATGTAAACCCCCGCCGGCGACTGCGCAGCATTGGCCACCAGAGGCCACACGAATGGCGCACCCAGCTCACCATCAACCAACGATTGCAATGGTGCATCTATCACCGTCTGTCCATCCAGATCTATGCGGATAGCTCCCATTCGGGTCACATTCCCGCCGTCGCGGGTGAACCAGATCGAATCAACCTCGCCGGCACCGCGATCCTCCGCGATGACGCAGCCGGCACCACCGGACGCCAAACATCCACCGCTCCCGTTCTGGTTACCGGTGGAGATGTCGAAATCGCCACCGCTCCGATCGAAGCTCGACACCTGCAGCGTCTGTGTGTCGGCGCTCAGATACGGCAACCGATCCAATCGGCGATAGGTGTCCCAGCCGACCGCCCTTTCGCCGAGCCCCGTGATAACCGGCTCAGCGCGCGCTAAGCCTGCGCCAGCAACGCCGGCGAGTCCCATCAGCAGCAATGCGAACATCGTCGACAACGCCCGCACAGCCAGCGGAATAGCAACGGTAAACGGTTGCATCCTCATCGATGGGCTGGCATTCGACCGGTTGGTGCGTCAGGCCTGGGGCCCTTCCGAGGGCGGCCAGTGCGAACCCGGCGACGCCTCGCCGGGTTCGGCGTGCTCGCCCCGGGCCAAGGGCACCCACTGCTCGCTCGGCGCAGGCTGCTTCGACGAGGGGAAGTCGCGTAGCTTGCCTGACGGCTTGGCGTCCCACTTGGCGAACGTCAGCGGTGTCTGCAGCCAGGCGTGCAGCAGCCTGTACGTCGCCTCCAGCGAGTCCATGTGGGTGCGCTCCCAGCCGTGGCTACCGTCGAGGCCGAAGCCGACGAGGGCGGCCCGGGTGCCTGCACCCGCCTCAATCGCCGCGGCGGCGTCGGAACGGTAGTAGCGGAACACATCCCGGGCGAACGGTATGCCTCGCTCCCCGGCGAGCCGGCAGAGCCTTCGGGTCAGGTGGTAGTCGAACGGGCCGTGCATATCGGCCATCGGGATCGTCACGCCGTCCTCGATGGACTGCTGGCCGGGCGCGCACACCGCGTTGTCCACCGAAACGAGCTCGGCGACGTCCGCGGGCAGGCCGTGGCTGGCTCCGTGGCCGACCTCCTCGGTGATGGTGACCATGATCATGGTGCGGTGCGGCAGCACCACCCTGTTCTCGGAGAAGTTTTTGGCCAGTGCCAGTGCGATTGCGATGCCCGCCTTCCCGTCGAGGTGACGGGAAACGATGAAGCCGTCGGCGGTGAGCTCGGGGCTGGCGATCAACGCAACGAAGTCACCGACCTGCAGGCCAAGACGCATCAAGTCCTCCCGGGAGGACACCCTGCGGTCGACGCGAACCTCGACGTTCTCCCAGTCCGTGGATTGGGTGTCGATCTCACGACCGAACGCATGCCCGCTGGCCTTGAGCGGCAAGACGGTGCCGGTGATGAATTCGTTGGGGTCGTCGGAGAAGATTCGCACGCGGGCGCCGGCGGCGAACCGGGCCGAGAAGCTGCCGACCGGAATTACCTCCAGTCGGCCATTGTCCTTGAGACTGCGCACCATGCACCCGATCGTGTCCGCGTGAACCACCAGCGCCCGGTCGGTGGTCGGTGACTCACCTGCGAGTTCAGCTGTCAGCGCCCCGCGGCGGGTCAGCGAAAACGGGACCCCGACGTGATCGAACATGTCGCCGATCAGCTGCATCGCGACGTCCGTTCGCCCCGACGGGCTTGGGGTCTGCAGCAACGCGAGCAGCGTGTCGATCATCCACACGCGGTCGCCCTCGGCCATGGCCGCGGTTTGGCGCACGGTGTCTCCCTTCGGGGTTGTGCGGAATCGCGTTCAACCTACCGCGTTATCAGCCCTCATTGGCCGGCCCGGGCTGCCCACAAGGGCAGCTGCGGATTGAACTCTGGCCTGCGTCGGACAACTAAGTTTGCCACGCACTTCGCGGCCGCCGGGTGATGTTGGCGTGGGCCTCCTGCTGAGTTCGCGTAGTCCGCTACGCGTGTGTTGCCGCCATCCAATGGCGAAAGTAGCCAGTGGCTGCGCCATCGGAGCCGCCGATCCCAACGCCCTTAGGAGCATGCAATGACCATTGACAGCGATGCCGCCAACGCCGAGCCCCCAGCGGATTCACCGGCCCCAAGCCTGCCGAACTGTTAGTGTCCACTCCAGCTTCAGCTACCACCGGGCGAACCACGACCTGGAGCATCGTGTGCGCGGTTAACGACGACACCGCCGCACCGGCTAGAAATGGCGGTGCGCGATGCCAATTCGCCGTGCGGTGATCCTCGGTGGCGGGCAATCCAAATCCATCGAGCGGAGGCAATCATGACATTCGCCGATCGACTAGCGCGAGTGGCGGAGATGACAGACCGGTGGGTCGGATGGTCCCGCCTTCCCAAGCCGTTGGGGCTTGCCATCCTCGTCGGATTGCGCGAGCAGCTGCGCGCCCAGAATCTTTACGACACCGGTCGCGGACCCGACGACCGCCCGCCTGCAGGCGATGACGTTGCTTCCTGCCGCGACGCCCGCACCCTGGACGGCACGAACAACGATCTGCAGTACCCGCTGATGGGATCGATGGGCAGCCGATTCGGTCGGAACGTCGCCACCGAATTGACCTATCCCGATGAGCCCGATCGCATCCTGGAACCCAATCCCCGCGTGATTAGCCGGCGCCTGCTCGCCCGCGACAGCTTTAAACCGGCGACTACGCTGAACCTGCTGGCCGCCGCATGGATCCAATTCGAGGTCCATGACTGGTTCAGCCACGGCACCGTCGACGAGAACCCGTGGGAGATCCCCGTTGTGGCTCCCGATCCGTGGCCCGACTCGGCAATGACGATCAAACGGACGCCACCGGACCCGAGCCCCGACGCTTCCGGACCACCCACCTTCGTCACCCAGGACACCCACTGGTGGGACGGATCCCAAATCTACGGCAACACCAAGGGATTCGCCGAAGGGCTGCGCACCGGGCAGCTGGGACAGGTCAAGATCGACAACGTCGGTCTGCATCCGGAGGAGCTCGAGACCTACCTCGACCCCCACGGAGCGGTCCGGGCCAACTTCTGGGTTGGGTTGGCGCTGCTGCATTCCTTGTTCCTGCGGGAGCACAACGCCATCTGCCGCGAGCTGCACCAGCACTATCCCGAGATGAGTGACCAGCAGGTCTACGACAAAGCGCGCCTGGTCAACTCGGCGCTCATGGCCAAGATCCACACCCTGGAGTGGACCCCGGCGATCATCGCCCACCCCACCACCGAGGCCGCCATGCGGGCCAACTGGTTTGGGGTGCTCGGCCAGCACTTTGAGGACCGCTTCGGCCGCATCACGCCCAACGAGGTGCTGCAGGGCATCCCCGGATCACCCACCAACCACGACGGCGTGCCCTATTCGCTGACCGAGGAATTCGTCGCGGTCTACCGCATGCATCCCCTGATCCCCGACGACTACATCGTGCGCTCACTGCGAAACGATCAGCAGCTGGTGCAGTACGAACTACCCGATCTGGCGATGCCCAACGTCCGAGAGCGCCTCGCGCAGTGGGAGGCCGACGACTGGTTCTACTCGATGGGTGTGGCCCATCCGGGCCAGATTACGTTGCACAACTTTCCCATCCACCTGCAGGACTTCCACCGGGTCAACGACATTCCCATCGACCTGGCCGCCGCGGACATCCTGCGGATTCGGGAACGCGGCGTGCCGCGGTACAACGCCTTTCGGCGGATGCTTCGACTCAAGCCGGCCGCCACATTCGAGGACCTCACCGACAACCCGGTGTGGGCCGAAGAGCTGCGCGAGATCTACGGCGACGTCGAACGCGTCGACCTCATGGTCGGCCTGTACGCCGAGCCCACGCCGGCGGGTTTTGGGTTCAGCGACACCGCCTTTCGGATCTTCATTCTGATGGCCTCCCGCCGGCTGCGCAGCGACCGCTTTTTCACCACCGATTTCACCCCGACCATGTACACCGAAGCAGGCATGGCGTGGGTACAAGCCAACTCCATGCGGACCGTGCTGCTGCGGCATTTCCCCGCTCTGGAGCCCACCCTGCGCTCGGTAACCAATCCGTTCGCCCCGTGGCCCAGAACGCCTGCGCGGCCGTCAACTCGGATGTCCGCGCCGGCCACCACTGCGCGCCGCTACCCTGCGCCCCCGGGTCCGCAGCCAACCTACGTCCCCTACAGCGACGCCCTCGAACAGCCGGGCGCCGACGAGGACCGCCAGATCGACGAAATCGTTGAGGCGTTGCACGGCAACAACGAATGGGCATACAAGAAGTTTCATCACGGCCTGCGCGATGCCCACGCCAAGACGCTGGCCGTACTGCGCGGCGAGCTCATCGTCTACCCCGGCCTGCCACCTGAGTTGGCTCAGGGCCTGTTCGCGCAGCCACGCAGCTATCCGGTGATCACCCGACTGTCCACCACCTCCGGGGTGATCCGAAGTGACCAGATACGCGGGGTGCACGGACTGGCGATCAAGGTGCTTCTCGACGCGCCCGGCAAGCGCATCCTGGCCGACGATGACGCCACGACTCAGGACTTCCTGCTGGTGACGCACCGGGAATTCCCCTTCGCCGACGCGCGGGCGTACCTGCGGCGCGGCATGCCGTTGGCGTGGCTGTTGGCCCGGCTGTCCGATCCCGGGCTGAGTGCCGTCGGCGCGGTGCTCACCAAAGCCAAATCGGTCCTGGCCAGAGTGGGGGTGGCAATGCCCAACGCTGTGGAGATCTTCATCGAGCCCAATACCCACATCCTGGGCCAGAATTTCTATTCGTCGGCTCCCATCCGGTGGGGCGATCATGTCGCCAAATTCGAGATAGCGCCCATGTCGCAGTCGGTGACGACACTCACCGGCCAGCTGCTGGCAGCGGATGCCCGCTACGACGCCTACCGGAGCCAGGTGTTCGACTTCTTCGCCACCAACAGCGCCGAATTCGAGCTCCGCGCGCAGCTGTGCACCGATCTGGCCAGGATGCCCATCGAGGATGCCACCGTGCCGTGGCCCGAAGAACTCAGTCCCCACATCGGCGTCGCCAAACTTAGCTACCCGCAACAGAACCCGGACTCCCCCGACCGTCGACGGTTTGGCGACGACGTGCTGTCGTACAACTCGTGGCGCGGTCTGGCAGCCCACCGCCCGCTAGGCCCGATCAACCGCCTCAAACTCAAGGTCTACGAAGCATCCAGCACCTACCGCCATGAGAAGAACGGTGTCCCCCTCCTCGAACCAACTGTCGCCGACCTGCCTCAGTAAGGGCGCCGGCCCACTCACCGCCTCGACCCGAGCCCGGGCGGCGCGGGCGGTGAGGAGCGGACGCAGCCATAATTTGCGGTCGGCGACCGAATCACTGGGCGCCGGACCAGATGCGGCCTTAGACTTTCCATTCATGAGCAGCCAGTGGCAGTTGCTCGAACGGCCGCAGGAGCAGGAGACAATCCGCTCTGCGCTCACCGGCGACGAGCAGCGCGGCGTTGTGCTCATCGGTCCCGCCGGCGTCGGTAAGACGACGCTGGCCCGCACCGTCACTGACACATTGCCGTCGGCCGTGCACTGGGCGGCCTGCACCGAATCGTCCCAAACCATCCCATTGGGTGCGTTCATGCAGTGGGTGGGCTCCTCGGGCGCTCGCGACCCCATCGCGTTGCTGGCTGCGGCACGCGAAAACATCCTCGCTGGCGCGGAGCCGGTGGTCGGCGTCGACGATGCGCATTTGCTCGACCAGCTATCGGCCACCCTGTTGCATCACATCGCCGCCGAGCGCGCCGGCCGCATCGTGGCCACGGTCCGAAGCGGTGAGCCCGTGCCCGATGCGGTCATCTCCCTGTGGAAAGACGGCTACCTCCAGCGGTTCGAACTGCAGCCGCTGTCCAAAGAACAGAGCATCGCGCTGGTCGAATCGGTGCTCGGCGGCACCCTGGAAGGCCTGTCAGCCGACATCATGTGGACGGCTTCCGGTGGCAATCCACTGTTCTTGCGGCACATGGTCGAGGGCGCGGTCGAAGCACGAACACTAACCGAGGTCGATGGCGTCTGGCAGCTGCGCGGCCCCACCGCCGTCTCTTCCGGCCTGGCCGAACTGCTGGAGAACCGGCTTGATCGCGCCGGTGCTGAGGCGCTGGGCGCGCTGAAGTTTCTCGCGTTGTGTGAGCCGCTGGACCTCGATGCGCTCGTCGAGCTGGCCGGTGAAGACGCGGTCGACGCCGCCGAGCTGGAGGGGCTGATTCGCATAGTGCGTGACGGTCCCGTGCTCAACGCCCGCATCAGCCATCCGCTCTACGGGGACGTGGTGCGCAGCCGCACCGGCACCGCATCGGCGCGGAGGCTGCGCGGCCACATCGTGTCGGTGCTGGCCGGCCGAGACATCACCTCTGCGGCCGACCGCATCCGCCTAGCGCAACTGTCCGTCGACAGCGACCAGATCGCCAACAACGGCCTGCTGATCGCCGCGGCAAAGGACGCCGTCTTCTTGGCCAACCTTCCGCTTGGGGAACGGTTGGCGCGCAACGCATTTGAGCACGGCGACGGGCTTCGCGCCGCCGAATTGCTCTCACGGGCGGTGCTGTGGCAGGGACGGCCGAGTGAAGCCGATGCGATCCTGGCGCAATTCGATCCCGACGATCTAGATGAGCTGCAGCTAGTACTGTGGGGCATCCCGCGGCTGTCCACGCTGTTTTGGTCGATGGCCGAAGTGGCCCACGCCCAAGACATCCTGGCCCTGATGCGCCAGCGGGTGAGCCACCCCGCGCTGCGCCTTATCGTCGAGGCCACCGGGGCGGCAATGGCGGTGCACCAGAACAAGATTGAGGAAGGCATCGCGGCCGCCGAGTCCGTCCTGGCCGATCCTACGGCACCCGAACAGGCGGTCGACTTCGCCGCGTTCGCCGCTGGTCTAGCGATGCCGGTCGCCGGCCGCGGCGCCGACTTCGAACCGATCGCCGCGCGGTGTCGCGCAGAGCAGAAGCCCACCGACGGGATGATCCGGTGGATGATCCGTTACGGCGACATCCTGGCGCTGACCTACACCGGCAGACTGGATCTGGCCGACCAGCGGGTGGCCGACTACAGCGGGTTCTCCTCCCAGGGACAGTTCGTCGGCTGGGCGATCGCGAAAATCATGGCCGGGGTCGTCGCCACCTACCGCGGAAAATTTCCCCAGGCCATCGCGTCATTCGAGCAGGCCCTGGCCGCGCTCAACGCCGAGCACTCGTTGCCGTGGCGCTTGCCCTGCCGGCTGTTGTTGGCGCGAGCGTATGCCGGATTAGGCAGGACCGCCGAAGCTGAGCAGGTTCTGGCGGACGCCAGCGAACACGCCGGTCCCCACCTGGCCTTGCATGAGCCGATGACGATCATTGCCAGGGCCTGGCTGGCCGCCGGCCGCGGCGGCGAACGCACCGGGGTCGATCTGGCGCGCGCCGCCGCCGACACCGCCCACCGAGCAGGCCAGTACGCCGCCGAAGCCGAAGCCCTGCACCACGCGGCACGCTTCGGGGACCGCACCGTCGCCGCCCGGCTCGGCGCGCTGGCTAAAAGGGTCGATGGTGCGGTGGCCGGGCTGTATGCCCGCCACGCCGCGGCCGTGGCCGGCTCCGATCCGCAAGCCCTCGATGCGGTGAGCGCCGACTTCGAAGACGCCGGTCTCCTGCTATCGGCGGCGGACGCCGCCGCCCAAGCCGTTGTGCTCTACGAGCGCAGCGGCTGTAACAGGCACACCACCGAAGCCGCGGCGCGGGCGTTGAGACTGGCCGGAATCTGTGGCGGAGCGACCACACCGGCGATCCGGGCTGCGGCTCGACCCCTGCCGATCAGCTCTCGGGAACGCGAAATTGCTGCCCTGATCGCAGAAGGCCTGTCCAACCGTGAGATCGCCGACAAGCTCACGGTGTCCGTGCGCACCGTCGAAGGTCACATCTACCACGCCTGCATCAAACTCGACGTGTCCGACCGCGAAGAACTAGCGGCCATCGTCGTGCGCAACGCCACCGCCTAAGGCCGTCCGGGCGGGCTCCACAACCCGCGGGCCGCACGCGTGGATGTGCAAGCCTCGAAACGCGTAGTCAACTACGCGTGACGTCGATGCCAGCGACTTCATAACGTCTTCATTGACAACCGCGAACCACCCTCAGGGAGACGAAATGTTATCGAACCCAACAACAGTAGCGTCCCACCGGGATGCCGTTGAACCGTTACCTGCCGATCATGCGTCGCTGCACACACCCCGTGGCGGGGGTGGGGTGGCTGCGGCAACGGGCGCCGGGGAAACACAGAGCGTCGTCTCCGCTTCCCCGGCCCCCGTCATCAGCACCGAACAGCAGGTGATGTTCGCAACTGCCGCCGCCGGCGCCGCATCGCACACCGGGGCTACGCGGTACCACCGGATCGTCCTGCTCTGGCAACGGCTGTCGCTGTGGTCCAGTACCCAGCGACAGCCGCGTCGCTACTATCCGCAACTGCGCTCAAGCTACATTGAGCACGCCGCCATGGCTCGCGAGATGGAACGACTATGAACGAACTCATCATGGCCATTGAAGGCGCGGTACTGATAGTTATCAGCATCGGAATCCACAGCCTCACCACATGGTTGGAGCGCTGGGACTACCAACGCCACCGCGAGGACTGAGGTGGCGCGCTCACCGAGCCGGCACGTCGACAGGC
>DASZLQ010000133.1:0-7866 GCA_035552295.1 Mycobacterium sp.
CGCCAGGCACCCCTTCATTTTGCGCGGCGCGATCGACCCTCACCGGGCCGGGTGGGCACTTTTTTCACCCGTGATCGCAATTACGCGGTGGTTCGAACCGCGAGCTTTCGCGCTACCCGCATTCGTCGTTGGCGGCTGCGCGCGCGGCGGTGATCAAGGCCGCTTGCCGTGCCAGGGTCAGCTCCGTCCACCGGATATTCCAGCTGCCCGCAGTACCCGATTGCGACGCCTGAACCATCGCCAGATACGGCTCGAACAGCGACTGACCCGTCTTGGGTTGGGTGTCCATCCACACTTTTGCGGCGTGACAGGCCTGGTAGTACTCCTCCTCGGTCGAATCCGCGGGGACGTCGACCCTGGTGGTGACGCCCGTGGGGGAGCGACCGATGGCGCCGGGTGGCGCAGAAGTCGGGCCGCTGGGGATGCCCGACGGCCGCGTCGACGAGGAGGTGGTCGTGCCGTTGTGGGCGCCATGCGAGCACCCGGTGACTGCCAACAAACCGGTCGCGACTACGACCGCGCCCCACAGCGGGAGCCAATGACTGCGCCGGCGCACGGTGTCAATCTATGCAACACTGGCTGCCGTGATGGAGCGCTTCGGATTTTGCGAGTGTTGTCGGCCCTAACACGCCGCCGCTTGTCCTGATCCGTTCTCCCTGGAGCACTCCCCAATGTCTTTGCCTGTTGCTTCTTCCATCGAGTTGCGCCCCTATACGGTGGCATCCCCTTCCGCGGGTCCCACCCGGCTGCGGGTGCCCGACCTGCTGCACGCCACCGACCAGGCCGCCGACGATGTGCTCAGCGGACGCTGCGACCACCTGCTGCCCGAGGGCGGCGTACCGGAGGCCGAGCGCTGGTTCACCCGCATCCACGGTGACGAGGAATTGGACGTCTGGCTGATCAGCTGGGTTCCCGGTCGCGCCACCGAACTGCACGACCACGGCGGCTCCCTCGGCGCGCTGACTGTGCTGTCCGGTTCGCTCAACGAATTCCGTTGGGACGGTCGCGGACTACGACGCCGCCGGCTTGACGCGGGCGACCAGGCCGGGTTTCCGCTGAGCTGGGTGCATGACGTGGTGTGGGCACCCAGGGCTGTTACGGACCCGACGCCGGCGAGCAAGGGTCCCGTTGAGCCGACGCTGAGCGTGCACGCCTACTCGCCGCCTCTGACCGCGATGTCGTACTACGAGGTCACCGACCGTAACAGGTTGCGCCGCCGGCGCACCGAATTGACCGACCAGCCGGAGGGGCCGCGATGAGCCGCATTGACGTTGTCTTGAGATCCGCCCGGCGCCGGTACCGCCGCCTTCCCGCCGCCGAGGTGCCCGATGCGGTGCGACGCGGGGCGGTGCTCGCCGACATCCGGCCGCAGGCGCAGCGATTCCGGGAGGGTGAGATTCCGGGCGCGCTGGTGATCGAGCGCAACGTCCTGGAATGGCGCTGCGACCCGACCAGCGACGCCCGGCTACCGGAGGCCCTCGGGGACGACGTCGAGTGGGTGATCGTGTGCTCGGAGGGCTATACCTCCAGCCTGGCCGCTGCGGCGCTGCTCGATATCGGCGTGCACCGCGCCACGGACGTCATCGGCGGTTACCACGCCCTGGCGGGTGCCGGTGTGCTGCAACAGCTCGGCGGTGGTGCGATTGACCCACGCCATGGAGGGCTGGCGGACGCCGGGACGACCGGTCGCCGCTGGATCTAGCTAATCGTTGGCGTGCAGTAGCGGCCGCAGCCTGCCCGTCTTGTCCGGCGTCCATCCGGGCGGCGACAACACGGCCGCCCAGCCGTCGGCGACATCGGCGACGTAGTGGTGGCCGTGCCCGTCCGGCACGTTCTGGGCGACCGCCATGTCAGCCGAGACCTGCAGGAAAGTGACCACCGGGATCCAGCGGGTCTGGGGCAGCACGTCGTAGCCCCGCCTTTCGCGCAGCCAATCCGGTTTGCTGAACAGCAGGTCGGGCGTCCACCAGGCGATCGGGTCGGAGGCGTGCTGCAAATACACCACCCGCGGGTGGCCCCACGTCGAGTCCGGGCGCGCCAGATTGCTTGGGCGAGCGACGAACCGAACGTTTTTGCCGTCGTTGTAGATGGGCAGCCACTCCGGAGAACCGGCATCGCGGGTCGAGGTCAGGTCTGTCCAGATCGTGTTGTTGAAGGTAGGGCCACTGAACAGGGCGCCGTCGGTGCGGGCCAGGACATTGTTGAGGCTCATGAACGGCGCTTCGCCGCCGAACGATCCCAGGCTCTCACCGAACACCACGAGCTTGGGGCGTCGCGCTTCGGGCATTTGGCGGATCAGCCCGTCGACGGCCTCGAACAGCGCCTGGCCGGCGTGCCGCGCGTTCTCCTTGTCTACCAGGAACGACAGCCAGCTCGGCAAAAACGAATACTGCATGCTCACGATCGCGGTGTTGCCGTTGTACATGTATTCCAGCGCGGAGGCTTCCGCCTCGTTGATCCAGCCGGTCCCGGTGGTCGTTGCGACGGCGACGACGGCGCGTTGCAATCCGCCGGTGCGTTGCAGCTCGCGCGCCGCCAGTTCCGCGGTCGCCGTGATGCCGTCCGTGGAGTTCAATCCGGCGTAGGCCCGGATCGGCGCGGAGGCGGGGGCTGCGTTGAAGGTGGTCAGTTCATCGACCCTGGGCCCGCCGTTGACAAAGATGCGGCCCTGGTGGCCCAGCGATTCCCAGGACACGAGGGACTCCGGACCACCGGATCGCAGCGGGGTTTTCGGGGGCGCGGTATCGGGACTCATCTCGTTGTTGACCGAAGCGAAAGTGTTGTTCATGGTGCGCATCGCAAACTTGAGCACCACGCCGTTGAGCAGGGTGATGGTCAGTACCAGCAGCAGCACCACCACGATGGTCACCGAGAGGCGAAACGGTGCAATCCGGTCGAGCTGGCCGACGAGAAAGGCGACTAGCCAGCGGATGAACTGACCGATTTCCACGAGCGTGAACAGCACGACCAGCGACAGGACCGCGGCCACCGGGTAGTCGTACCACTTCAGGTGCTGAACTCCCATCAGGTCGCGCACCTGGTCCTGCCAGACGTGGAACCACATCGCCATCAGCACCATGCCGATCGCGCCTGACGGGACCATCACGAACCACGCCCAGCGCGGCGCCGGCGGGCTGTAATTCTTGGTGCGCATGTATCGGACCAGCCAGACGGAAAAGACCCCAAGCCCGTAGCCGATGGCGCCGGAGAATCCGCTGACCAGTCCCTGGAACAAGGCCCCCCGCGGCAGCAGTGACGGCGTCATCGAAAAGAGCACGAAAATCAGACCCAGCATCGTGCCGGTGAAGGTGTAATGGCGTACCCACCAATCTCGTTCGGCCTGTTGTGGCTCACCAGCCTTGGTACCCTCGGCGACTTCCGGGCTGGTTTGGGTATCGGTTTCGGAATCCGTGGATGCCTCGAGCTTGGCCTCGAGTGGTTTTTCGTCGGCGTCGATGTTCGTCGCAGAACCCGGTTCGCTCATGGGCGCGTCCTACCGATGGGTGAAGTTGGGGGCGCGCTTCTCGATGAATGCCGCCATTCCCTCGGACTGGTCTTGCGTGGCGAAGGTCGAATGGAAAAGCCGGCGTTCGTAGAGAAGTCCTTCGGCCAGAGTCGATTCGAAAGCCCGGTTGACCGCTTCTTTGGCCATCCTGGCGGCTGAGCGCGACATCTGCGAGATGGTCGTGGCGACGGCCTTTGCCTCGGTCAGCAAGTCGTCGGCGGGCACCACTCGCGAAACCAGGCCGCTGCGTTCGGCTTCGGCGGCGTCGATGGTGCGCCCGGTCAGGATCAGGTCCATGGCCTTGGCCTTGCCGATGGCACGGGTGAGACGCTGCGAGCCGCCCATGCCCGGTAGCACGCCGAGTTTGATCTCCGGCTGACCGAATTTCGCTGTGTCGGCTGCGATCAGCAGGTCGCACATCATGGCGAGCTCGCATCCTCCGCCGAGTGCGTGGCCGGCCACCGCCGCGATGGTCGGGGTGCGGACAGCCGCCAATTTGCCCCAGGCCGCGAAAAAGTCGGCGTCGAATGCGTCGGAAAACGTCAAGCCGGACATTTCCTTGATGTCGGCGCCGGCGGCGAAGGCCTTCGCCGAACCGGTGATGATGATAGCTCCGATACCGGGATCATCATCCAATTCGGTTGCCGCGCTGGTGACTTCGCTCATCACCTGGCTGTTGAGCGCATTGAGGGCCTTGGGCCGGTTCAGCGTGATGATCCCAACTCGCTGGTCGCGCTCGACCAGGATGGTTTCGTACGTCGTGTCTGTCACCAAACCGCCTTTCTAGAAGCTCAAGTCGTCGTCGACCGGCGCGAAATACGCGTCGATGTCAGCCGCGCCGACCGCGGCCAGCGTCGCCGGCGACCATTTCGGATTGCGATCTTTGTCGATGATCTGCGCGCGGATGCCCTCCACCAGGTCGTGCGAGCGCGCCGACGCGCTCGACACCCGGTAGTCCTGGATCAGAACATCTTCCAGCGTGTCCAGTTTCGCGGCCCGACGTACCGCCTCCAAAGCCACTGACACCGCGATGGGCGATCGGGTGGCAATCAGGTTGGCGGCGTCTTCAGCGGGTCCCGCGCCGGGACCCCCGTGCCCCCGCAGCGCGGCGACGATATCCGCAACGGTGTCACCGGCAAAGCACTCGTCGATCCAATCGCGTTGTGCGACCAGGTCACTCGGTGGAGGTTCGACAGCGTGGGCGGCCAGTGCGCTCTCGACGCCGCCGGAAACGACGGCTGCGGTGAATGCGTCGAGTTCGCTGTGCGGCACGTAATGGTCGGCGAATCCCATTGCGATGGCATCGGCTCCGGAAAATGGCGCCCCGGTGAGGGCGGCGTGCAGGCCCAGCGCGCCCGGCGCACGGGACAGCAGAAACGCTCCACCGACGTCGGGGATGAACCCGATGCCGACCTCCGGCATTGCCACCTTTGAGGTTTCGGTGACCACCCGGACGCTGCCGTGCGCGCTGACGCCCACGCCGCCGCCCATCACGATGCCGTCCATCAACGACACGAACGGTTTGGCGAACCGGCCGATCTGACCGTTGAGCAGATACTCGTCGCGCCAGAATTTCCGTACCTCGACACCATCCTTGCGGGCGCTCTCGTAGACCGCCACCACATCGCCGCCGGCGCACAATCCGCGGTCCCCGGCGCCGGACAGCACCACGGTGCGCACCGCGTCGTCGCATTCCCAGCGGGTGAGTATGGCGCTGAGCGCGTCCACCATCGGCTGATTCAGCGAGTTGATCGCCTTGGGGCGGTTGAGCGTGATCAAGCCGACGCCGCCGTCGACACGGGTCAGGACCTCGTCGGATTCCTCAGTCACGCTCACAGTCACGCCCACAGCCACGCCTTAGCCTCCCATCGCCGGAAAATCCGTCCCCAGAATGCTGCCTGAAAGGCAGTCGGAGCCTCGACCAGCAATCTAGATCTTTACAACCGGCGCAGTACTCGCGGGTAAGGTTTATGTTTGACCGGACGACAACGTCCGAGCCCGGAACTAGCAAGAAAACCCCAGCTCCGCTGGGAACCCGGGCGGGTCATGAATCGTTGAGCATGTGTTCGCACAGCTCCAAGCCACAGCCTTAAGAGAGGATCCGACGGTGCGGGAGACAAGTAACCCGGTATTTCGTTCGCTGCCTAAGCAGAGGGGCGGATACGCGCAATTCGGCACTGGCGCGGCCCCGGTGCAGCAGGGGTATTACCAAGCTGACCCCTACGTGGCTCCCTATCAGGAGGCCAAGGTATCCCGTCCGGTGACGATCGATGACGTCGTCACCAAGACAGGCATCACGCTGGGCGTGCTGACGGTCGCGGCGATCGTTTCCTACTTCCTGGTGGCGTCCAATGTCGCACTGGCGATGCCGCTCACCCTGATCGGCGGGCTCGGCGGCTTGGGGCTGGTGCTGGTGGCGACGTTTGGGCGCAAGCAGGACAGCCCGGCGATCGTGCTCAGCTACGCCGTCCTCGAGGGCCTGTTCCTCGGCGCAGTCTCGTTCGTCTTCGCCAACTTCCAGGTGTCGTCCGCCAACGCCGGTGCCCTGATCGGGGAGGCCGTCCTTGGCACTTTCGGGGTGTTCTTCGGCATGCTGGTCGTCTACAAGACCGGGGCCATCCGGGTCACGCCCAAGTTCACCCGGATGCTCGTTGCCGCGATGTTCGGCGTGCTGGCGCTGATGCTCGGCAATTTCGTGCTGGCGATGTTCCACGTCGGCGGCGGTACGGGCCTGGGTCTGCGCAGCGGCGGAACGATCGCGATCATTTTCTCGCTGGTGTGCATCGGTATCGCGGCGTTCAGCTTCCTCATCGACTTCGACGCGGCCGACCAAATGATCCGCGCCGGAGCGCCGGAGAAGGCGGCGTGGGGCATCGCCCTGGGCCTGACCGTGACCCTGGTCTGGCTGTACATCGAGATCTTGCGTCTGCTCAGTTACCTTCAGAACGATTAGCGCGCTTGACGGGAGAACCGGCACGCCGACTGGCGTGCCGGTTTTTTGTGCGCTGATGCCGTTGAGGGGCGTCGATAGCGCGGTGATGGCGTTGTCTGTGCGGTGATGGCGTTGTCGTGCGGCGTGTCGCCCGCCCTGGGTGCACGGTCAACGCCCAGGACGCACACCTGAACGAGCGGCTCTAGCTGAGCCGCTCGATCACCATCGCCATACCCTGGCCGCCGCCGACACACATGGTTTCCAGACCGAACGTCTTGTCGTTGGTCTGGAGGTTGTTCAGCAACGTGGTGGCGATGCGTGCGCCAGTCATGCCGAACGGGTGGCCC
The DNA here is from genome assembly GCA_035552295.1 of Mycobacterium sp. Lineage (GTDB taxonomy): Bacteria > Actinomycetota > Actinomycetes > Mycobacteriales > Mycobacteriaceae > Mycobacterium. Next base: position 6,785 of record DASZLQ010000133.1, read on the forward strand.
AGTGCAATCGCTCCGCCTGACACGTTCAGCTTGTCCTCGTCGATGCCCAACTCGCGGGCCGAGCCGAGCACCTGCACCGCGAACGCCTCGTTGATCTCGACCAGGTCGATGTCACCGATCGACATGCGGGCCCGCTGCAGTGCCATCTTGGACGCCTCGATCGGGCCCAGGCCCATGATCTCCGGCGAAAGGCCGCTGACTCCGGTGGACACGATGCGCGCCAACGGTGTCAGGCCGAGTTCCTTGGCTTTCGTGTCGCTGGTGATCACCAGCGCGGCCGCCCCGTCGTTGAGCGGACACGCATTGCCCGCGGTCACCGTGCCGTTGGGCCGGAACACCGGCTTGAGTCCGCTGATCTTCTCGTACGTGGTACCGGGACGGGGACCGTCGTCGGTGCTCACCGTGGTGCCGTCGGGCAGGGTCACCGGGGTGATCTCGCGCTCGAAGAAGCCGCTCTTAATCGCGTCCTCGGCCCGGTTCTGGCTGCGCACGCCCCAGCGGTCCTGCTCTTCACGGCTGATACCGGTCAGGATGGCGACGTTTTCGGCGGTCTGGCCCATCGCGATGTAAACGTCGGGCAGGTTTCCGTCGGCCCGGGGGTCGTGCCACTCGTCAGCACCGGCGCCAGCAGCCTCGGACCGCCCCTGCGCCTCGGCGAACAACGGGTTCTTGGTGTCGGGCCACGAGTCGGAGTTGCCCTTGCCGAAGCGGGACACGGTTTCCACACCCGCGGAGATGAACGCGTCGCCCTCGCCCGCCTTGATCGCGTGAAACGCCATCCGGGTGGTCTGCAGCGACGACGAGCAATACCGGTTCACGGTGGTGCCCGGCAGGAAGTCATAACCGAGTTCGACGGCGACGACGCGCGCCATGTTGAAACCGGACTCACCGCCCGGCAGGCCGCAGCCCAAGATGAGGTCGTCGATCTGATGTGGGTTGAGCGCGGGCACCTTCTCGAGCGCGGCGCGCACCATCTGGGTGGCCAGATCGTCGGGCCGCATGGAAACCAGCGACCCCTTCATCGCGCGGCCAATCGGCGAGCGAGCAGTTGAGACAATGACGGCTTCAGGCATGGTGGTTCC
>DASZLQ010000134.1:0-3473 GCA_035552295.1 Mycobacterium sp.
AGCCTTGGCAAGCTTGTCGCCTCCCGTAACGCCAGGAAGGTGCTATTCGGGACCGCGGCTCACGGCGCGGTTCGGGTCCGAACACCACTCGGACCACGACCCGGGAAACAGCGCTGCCTCGCGGCCCATCGCCGCGAGCGCCGCGACCGTGACGCTGGCGGTAACCCCTGAGCCGCAGTAGGCGCCCAACGTGCCGTCGCGATCGATGCCGCGGTCGGACAGCAGTTGGGCCAGTGCGTACTCGCCGATAAATGTGCCGTCGGCGGCCAGCACCGCGGTGCTCGGCAGGTTCTTCGCGCCGGGGATGTGACCGGCGACGGGGTCGAGAGGTTCAACGTCGCCGCGGAAGCGTTCCGGTGCGCGCGCATCGAGCAACGTCACGCTTCTTGCCCCGGACTGCTCGGCGGTCAAGATAGGCCGGCTCCCGGCATACAAATCATCGTGCAGCACAGCCACATTCCCCGGCTGCGGCTCGACCGGACCGGTTTCAAGACGGTGTCCGGCGGCCCGCCATGCGGACAACCCGCCGTCCAGAATCCATACGTTCGGCAGCCCCGCTGCGGTCAACACCCACCACGCTCGCGCAGAGCCGGCGCGATTCCAATCGTCATAGACGACGACCGACGAGTCCGCTCGGATTCCCCATCGGTGCGCGGCGGGCTCCAGATTGCGTCCCGAGGGCAGCGGGTGACGGCCACGCCCGGCGATCGTGTGATCGCTGAGTTCGTCCTCGAGTGACACATACACCGCGCCGGGGATGTGGCCCCCCAGGTAGGCCGGCCGCCCGTCAGGCTCATCGAGCCGCCAACGCACATCCAGCACGGTGAGCGGATCGCCCGCCTCGATCAGGTCGGCCAGCTCCGTGACGGTGATCAACACCCGGTCGCGCGCTTCCACGGATTCACCTCCTTGCTCTCCAACGAGCGTAGCTATCCGACCAGTGGTCTGGCATACCGACCACTGGTCGGTTACCATCGTTGGCGACGATGGAGGTAGAGCAATGAGCGCATCAGAGCAGTCGCAGATCCGAACCCGCATGTTCGCCCGCGTATTGGGGCCCTTCTTCACAATCGTGCCGACCACGGTTGCGCTGCGTGGCTCGTACATGCAGACGCTGTTCAACGAGTTCAAGGCAAACCCCATGTGGCCGTGGCTGTATGGCGCCATTCTCTTGATAGGCGGCCTCATCATCATCGCGTTCCACCAGTACTGGCGCAGCCCCGCGGCAATCATTGTGTCCGTCGTGGGCTGGTTTTTCGCGATACGTGGGCTGCTGTTGCTGACCGTTCCCCGGGCTTACGACGCTGCCGGCAACGCCGTCTACAGCTCGGGCGCGTCCGCGGTGATCTGGGTGCTGTTCATCTGTCTGACCTCGGCCGGGCTCTATCTGACTTATGTCGGCTGGAAGCCGCAGCCCAGCAGGCCAAAAGCTGATGCCGCGGGTAGTTAAGCATCCCGATGTCCGCAGAGCGGAGCTGCTTGATCGGGCAGCGGGGCTGTTTGTGCGGCACGGGTATGACAATGTCAGCCTGAACGACCTCATCGCCGATGCCGGGGTCTCCAAAGGCGCCTTCTACCACTGGTTTCCGTCGAAAGACGCGCTGATAGAGGCGTTGGCCGAGCGCAGCGCCCGCGAAGCGTTCGCCGGCATCGAGGACGCCGTGGCCGGGTGCGACGGTGATGCGCTGGCTCGGCTCAATGCGGTGTTGCAGACCGGTTTTAACGTCAAGATGGCAATCGCGGGACCCGAGCAGCTTGCCGCGATGGTGTCGTTGCTGCGCCCGGCCAATGCCCATTTGTACGGACGGGTCGTCGCGGTCGAGGAAGCGCTGTTCCGGCCGCTGCTGACGCGGCTGATATCGGACGGGGTCGACGACGGCGTCTTCGATACGTTCGATCCCGAAGGCGTCGCTGACATGTTTTACAGCCTTGCCGCACGCACGAACTCAAACATCGTGGATGTGTTGCAGGCCGCCGACGAGCCCGCCCGCGAGCAGGCAATCGATTGTTTGACAACCAGATTCAGGCTTCACGGGCTCGCCATCGACCGCATCCTGGGGCTACCGGATGGCAGCATCACCACACTGACGCGGGAACAGGTCGAAGCGATGGTCGCGGCGCTCCCGCGAAACTATTAGGCGCTTTCTTCAGCACCGGTTCCCAGCGATGCGAGCATGCCCGCCGCTGCCCGTTGCCAGGTGAAGTTCTCCGCGCGGCGCCTGGCAGAACTGCGGCGGCGCTGCTCGGGCCGATTGACGATTGTGCCGACCGCTCGCGCGATGGCGAAGGGGTCGTTGTCGGCCAACGCACCGCTGTCGGGGGTGACGATCTCGGTCAGCGCCGAGGTGCGCGACACCACGGCCGGCGTTCCGCAGGCCAGCGATTCCAGTGCGGCGAGCCCGAAGGTCTCATGCGGCCCGGGGGCCAGTGTCACGTCGGCCGTGGCGAGCAGCCCCGCGACGGTGTGGCGGTTATTGATGAAACCGGTGAAGTCGATCGGAAGCCGGGAGGCCTGTCTCTGCAGCCTGGCCCGCAACGGGCCCTCGCCGACGACGACCAGCCGGGCATCGACACCGGCGTGGCACAAGGCACCTAGTGCGTCGATGCTGCGATCGACACGCTTTTCCACCGACAGCCGGCCGCAGTGGACCAGGAGAATCTGCTGCGGTGTGGCCCATCGCCGCCGCACCAGGTATGAGTGCCGGCGGGGGTGGAAGGTACGCAGGTCCACGCCTAGCGGGACGGTGACGGTGTTCGTCGCTCCGATCCGGTCGAATTCTTCGCGAGCGAAACCCGTGGTGCACACCACGGTGTCGTAGTTGGCGGCGGTGCGCCTATTGGCGAAGTCCGCAAACTTCTCCGCGGTCCGACGCGGAAGTATCTGTGCCACAAGGCGATCCAGACGCTCGTGGGAGATCATCACGGTCTTGGCGCCGTAGTCGCGGCCCCACGGCCCCAGTGACCTCAGCGTGAGCCGGTCGGAAACCTCCAGCGCGTCGGGTTTCAGCGCCTCCAGTAGCGTTTTAACAGGCCACGGCATCACCGCGCGGTAGCCACCCGTGAATGGAATCAACCTAGCGGGCAGGGTGATTCGTTCCACGCCCGTCGATAGCTGGGTACGTTCTGCGTATCGACCGGGGACGATGAGAAACACCTCGTGCCCGGTGGCGCAGTACTCCGCGCCGAGCCGGTCCACCGCGGTACGAAGGCCGCCGGAGCGAGGGCCATAAAAGTTGGCGACCTGCACAACACGCATACCGTGAGGACATCCGCCGCGCATGTGCACTCAACGATATGGAATCGACGCGTCCCTGAACAGTTCATGAATTCCACAGATCAGCCAGAGTAAGCTCGCCTCGGTCGCCGTCCTTATCCGGTCTGTTCGCCGATGCCGTGTGCGTCAACGGGGTTGCAGCGGTTGACGATCAGCGGGTCTTCCTTGGTGAACGGGAAGTACGGGCCCGAACCAGCGC
>DASZLQ010000135.1:0-11297 GCA_035552295.1 Mycobacterium sp.
TACGACAGCGGCGACGACATGGGCGCGGCCGAGGCCGCCAATATGGCCAAATACGCTGCGGCCGAGGCGGCCACCCGGTCGGTCGACCAGGCTGTGCAGTCGATGGGCGGCAACGGGCTGACGCAGGAGTACGGCGTTGCCGCGATGCTGACATCGGCGCGGCTGGGGCGCATCGCCCCGATCAGCCGTGAGATGGTGTTGAACTTCGTCGCGCAGACATCGCTGGGCCTGCCCAGGTCCTACTGATGGCTAGGACCTACTGATGGCAGGGCTCATCAAATACGCCGGTCCGGCCGATGCGGGTGGCCCGTTCGCCCGGCTGACGCTGAATTCACCCCAGAACCGCAACGCGCTTTCGACCGCATTGGTCAGCCAGCTGCATCAGGGACTGCGTGACGCCGCCGCGGACCCGGCGGTGCGGGTGGTGGTGCTCGGGCACACCGGCGGCACCTTCTGCGCGGGCGCCGACCTGAGTGAGGCCAGCGGCGGCGACCCTTTCGACATGGCCGCGGCCCGGGCCCGGGAATTGACCGCGCTGTTGCGCGCCATCGTCGAGTCGCCACTGCCGGCGATCGCCGCGATCAACGGGCATGTCCGGGCCGGCGGGTTCGGCCTAGTCGGTGCGTGCGATATCGCGGTCGCGGGTCCGCACAGCACCTTCGCGCTGACCGAGGCCCGCATCGGGGTGGCCCCGGCCATCATCTCGCTGACGCTGCTGCCGAAGATTTTGGCGCGAGCCGCCGCCCGCTACTACCTAACCGGCGAGACGTTCGACGCCGGCGAAGCCGCGGAGATCGGTTTGATCACGATGGCGGCCGAGGACGTGGACGCCGCGGTAGCGAAGCTCGTCGCCGATGTGAGCCGCGGTTCTCCGCAGGGCCTTGCAGCGTCGAAGGCGTTGACTACAGCCGCCGTGCTGGAAGGGTTCGATCGCGACGCTGGGCGGCTCAGCGAGGAGTCGGCCCGGCTGTTCGTCTCCGACGAAGCTCGCGAAGGAATGCTCGCGTTCCTGCAGAAACGTCCGCCTAGTTGGGCAAACGTCTAACGGCCCGCCGGGGTGGCGGAACGGCCCGGACGATTAAGCGCGGCCCGGGAGGAACGTTGCAGTTTAGCCAACCCACTTGCAGCAAAACTTCTACGTCGTACGCTCGTGGATGATGAGCAACTCTGCGCAACGTGGTGCAAAGGACACACGCGACGAATCGTCGCGTGCGGGCGACACCGATCGCATCCAGATCGCGCAGTTGCTGGCCTACGCCGCCGAACAGGGGCGCCTGCAGCTCAAGGACTACGAAGACCGACTGACCAGGGCATATGCGGCGACCACATACGAAGAGCTCGATGAGCTCAGGGCGGACCTGCCGGGTTCGGCGATGATTCCGCGCCGGGGCGGCAAGCTCAATCCGGCGCCGTCCACGTTGCTGCTGGCGCTGATGAGCGGATTCGAGCGCCGCGGCCGGTGGAACGTCCCGAAGAAGCTGACCACGTTCACCTTCTGGGGCAGCGGAGTGGTGGATTTGCGCTACGCCGATTTCACCTCGACCGAAGTTGACATTCGTGCGATCTCGATCATGGGCGCACAGCACATCCTGCTGCCCCCCGAAGTCAACGTCGAAATTCACGGACACGGTGTGATGGGTGGCTTCGACCGCAGCGTCATGGGCCACGGCACGCCTGGCGCGCCGACGGTGAACATTCGCGGCTTCTCGCTATGGGGCGGTGTGGGCATCAAGCGCAAAGCCCGCAGGCCCCGCGGGTAGTGGACGACGGCTCGGCGGACGAGATTGCTTCGGGATTCTTCAATTACGTTGGTCCGGTTACCCTTTTACGTCAACTGTCGCGAGTCCGACTGATCAACCCGCCGCGGATGCTTGCTCATAGCGGTAGCGGTGAATGACTTCTCCCCAGCGCGCACCATTCTTCAAGATTCTGCGCGGCCTCAAAAAACTGTGAAATCGCCCGCCGCTCGCGCGCTAGCGACGGCGTCGGGATCGTAGGTAGTCGCCCACCACGGCCGCTCCCAGCCCGTCGACATCGGGCACCGCAACGCGTCCTTCGACGCGTCGCGCGACCTGGTCGATAAACCGTGCCAGGCCAGGATCACTGCCCAACCGGAAGATCGTGACCTGCGCACCCAGCCGGGCCATCTCGTCGAACCCGCGCACAGTATGGGCGATGGTTCGCGGATGCGGCGGATAGTCGAAGAAGACGGCCGAACCCTCACCGTCGAAGTCTTCCAGGTGAGCGGTCGGCTCACCGTCGGTCACCACCAGCACGACGGGCTGCGCGTTGAGGTGCCGTCGCAGGTGACGGCCCGCCAATGCCAGCGCGTGATGCAGGTTGGTGCCCTGCTCGTAGACACCTTCCAGACTTGTCAGCTCGGCCGCGGTCACCGTTCGGGCGTAACGGCCAAAAGCTATGATCTGCAAGGCATCTGACCGAAACCGCGTGCACACCAGATGATTGAGCGCGAGCGCCGTCTGCTTCATCGGCAGCCAGCGATTCTCCATCACCATCGAAAACGAGGTATCCACCAACAACGCCACCGCGGCCTGGGTGCGCGTTTCGGTCTCGGAGACCTCCACGTCGTCGACGGTTATCCGGATCGGGCCGGCCGGGCCATCCAGGGTCGTGGTTCCCGATTGCCGCAGTACCGCGTTGGTGAGTGTGCGTGAGATGTTCCACGGCTCGGTGTCACCGAATTGCCAGGGCCGAGTCGCACCGGTCAGCTCGCCGGCAGCCCCCGCCCGCCGATGGTCACGCTCGCCGTGGCGGCCGGAAAGCTGTTGTGCCACATCGCGTAATGCCGTCTCGCCGAGTCTGCGCATTGCTTTGGGGGAAAGTCGCCACTGGCCATCGGAACCACGATCCAGGAAACCCTGGTTCACCAGTGCGCGTTCCAATTCGGCCAGCGTTCGGGCGTCGATGGCGGCCTGGTCGCCAAGCTGGCGTGCCAATGCGTCGAGATCGACGTCGTCCATGGTAGCGCCCGGATAGCTCTGCGACAGCTGCTCGGCCAGCTGCTCAAGCTCGGCGATGTTGGCCAGTGCCTCAGTCCCCTCGCCCATCCCGAACGGGTTGTCACCGGAGAACTGCTCGGAGCCGGTCCAGTCCTCCCCCGGCCGAGCGGCCTGCAGATGCCCATCGAGCCGATTCAACGCCTGCATCAACGATGGCGAGCCAAATGCTTGCTGCGCCAAGGCATCCAGTTCAGCGCGCTGGTCCGGGCTCAGGCTGTTGCGGAAGCGCTGTGCTGCGGCCGCGCGCTTGGCCAGCGAGTCCAGCAGCTCATCGACATTGCGCGGGTTCTCCGGGAAGAACTCGCCGTGCTTGTCCATGAAGTCTTGGAAGTCCTGTTGCGTGTCCTCGCCGCGGGCGTGCTTGTCCAGCAGCTCGTTGAGGTCATCCAACATCTCGGCGACGCGCTGGCGATCCTCGTCGGTGGCACCCTCCAGCGCTTGTTTCATGCCCGCGAAACGCTGGTCCAGCATCTCGCGGCCAAGCAAATCTTTGATCTGCTCGTACTTTTCGCGTGCCTCAGCGCTGCGCCAGTTGTAGTCGGAGAGCTCCTGAACGGCTTTGGCCGGCGAGGCCGGCAGCGAGTCCAGCTGCAGTTCGCCGAAGCGGGCGTCGTCGTCCAGCGCGCGGGCCAGTTCCTTGCGTTCGGCCAGCACAGCCTCGTCGAGCAACTTTTTGATGTCCTGCAAAGTTCCATCTAAGTTGTTGCGGCGCAAAAGGTCCCGTCGTCTCCGGTTGGCGTCGGCCGCGAGCCGATCAGCACCGGGCATGTTCTGGGTGCCGCGGCGCAGCAGCTCGGACAGGGCACGACGCGGCGAGGTGCCCGCCATGACGTCCTGCCCGATCTGTTCGAGCGCCTCGCGCAGATCCACCGGCGGAGCCAGCGGGTCAGGCCCGCCGGTGTACGCCGAGTACCGCGAGGAATGCCCTTTAGCCATAAACGGTTTGGCCCTCCCCGGACACCTTGTCGACTCGCTTGGCCAGGTACAAGGCCTCCAGTGCGAGTTCCAGTGCCGCGGCACGCTCGCCTTCGGATTCGGCGTCGAGCTTTTTCGCGATCTTGTCGACGACCGGCAGCCCCGGCACCGCGGCCAGCACATCCTTGGCCGACACCCGCTCGCCCGTCGTCACCGCCGAACCGGCCTCGACGGCGGCAACCAGTGAGCCGACGTCGACGCCGCTGAGCACCCGTGACGCGGTATCGGCGGTCGCGCGGCGCAGCAGGTGTTCGAGCACCGCCTCTTCGCGACCTTCCTCGCCGGACTCGAATTCCAGCTTGCCGCGCAGCACGTCGATCACCGTGCCCAGGTCGACCACCCGGGCCACCGGATCGGTCTCCCCCAGCATCGCGCCGCGGTGTCGGGCAGCAGCCGCGACGGTCTCGGCCGCGGCGATCGCAAACCGTGCCGACACCCCCGACCGCTGATCGACCGAACTGGACTCCCTCAGGTACCGGGCGAAACGGGCGAGCACCTGGATCAGGTAGTCGGGGACCTGCGCGCTCAGGTGTGCCTCCTGGGCTATCACGCCCATCTCCGCCTCGAGCTCCAGCGGGTAATGGGTCCGGATCTCAGCGCCGAAGCGGTCTTTGAGCGGGGTGATGATGCGACCACGGTTGGTGTAGTCCTCGGGGTTCGCGCTGGCCACCACCAATACGTCCAGCGGCAGGCGCAGCGTGTAGCCGCGGACCTGGATGTCGCGCTCCTCCATGACGTTGAGCATCGACACCTGGATGCGCTCGGCGAGGTCGGGCAGTTCGTTGACCGCCACGATGCCGCGGTGCGCCCGCGGGATCAACCCGTAGGCGATGGTCTCCGGGTCGCCGAGGCTGCGGCCCTCGGCCACCTTGATCGGGTCGATGTCGCCGACCAGGTCGGCGACGCTGGTATCGGGAGTAGCCAGCTTCTCGGTGTAGCGTTCGCTGCGGTGCTTCCACGCCACCGGCAGATCGTCGCCGAGCGTGGCGGCCCGCCGAATGGACTCGGGTGTGATCGGCGTGTAGGGATGCTCACCCAATTCGGCCCCGCCGATCACCGGCGTCCACTCGTCGAACAGCCCGACCAGCGCGCGCAGCAGCCGGGTCTTGCCCTGGCCGCGTTCGCCGAGCAGGACGAAGTCGTGACCGGCGATCAGCGCCCGCTCCAGCTGCGGCAAGACGGTGTCGTCGAAACCCAGGATGCCTGGCCAGACCTCATCGCCCTCGGCCAATGCGGTTAGCAGATTCTCTCGGATTTCCTGCTTGACTCCCCGTTCACGATGCCCGGCGGCACGCAGTTCGCCGACCGTGCGGGGCAGGTTGCTCGGTGATACCACCACTCCAAGCTACGCGTTTGCGTACCCGCGTCATGTGCGTGGTGTTCAGTGAGCGAAGTGGCGCGCTCCGGTGAGGTACACAGTCACGCCGGCTTTGGCCGCGGCTTCGGTCACCTCGTCGTCGCGCACCGATCCTCCCGGATGCACTATCGCCTTCACTCCGGCAGCGGCCAACGTCTCGAGTCCATCGGGGAACGGGAAGAAAGCATCGGAGGCCGCGACCGCGCCCCGGACTCGGTCGCCGCCTCGTGCGACGGCCAGCCGGGCCGCATCGACCCGATTGACTTGACCCATCCCGACGCCGATGGTGGCGCCGGCCGCGGCGATCACGATCGCGTTCGACTTGACCGCGCGGCAGGTGCGCCACGCGAAGACCAAGTCGGTCAACGTCGCCGGATCGGCCGGTGATCCGGTCGCCAGGGTCCAGTTCGCGGGATTGTCGCCGTGTGCGTCGAGCTCGTCGCGCTGCTGCATCAGCAGCCCCCCGCTGACGGGTCGCAGCTCGGTCCCACCGGTCAGCGGCTCGGAGGCCACCAGCACCCGAATGTTCTTCTTGCGCGTCAACACATCGAGGGCGCCCGGCGCGTACGCGGGTGCGACGATCACTTCGGTGAAGATGGTGCTCACATATTCCGCCATCTCAACGCTGACTTCGGAGTTCGATGCGATGACTCCCCCGAAGGCGCTCAGCGGATCGCACTCGTGTGCCTTGCGATGTGCATCCGCGACCGATACCGACGAGATGGCGATCCCACATGGGTTGGCGTGCTTGATGATTGCCACACACGTCTGTTCGTGGTCGAAGGCGGCCCGCCAGGCCGCGTCCGCATCGGTAAAGTTGTTGTAGGACATCTCTTTTCCGTGCAGCTGCTCGGCCTGCGCCAGACCCGGCCAGGCGCTGGGGTCGCTGTAGAGCGCCGCCTGTTGGTGTGGGTTCTCGCCATAGCGCAGCATCGCCGAGCGGCGCCAGCTGCGGCCGAACCACTCGGGAAACGCCGTTGGTGGATGTTCGGGCGATAGCGTCGACTCCATCCAGCTCGCGACGGCGATGTCGTACTCCGCGGTGTGCTGAAACGCCAGCGACGCCAGCTTTTTGCGCTCGGAGAGCGTGAATCCGCCGTTACGCACCGCGGCGAGGACTCCGTCGTACCCGAGCGGGTCGGTGACCACCGCCACGCTGGGATGGTTTTTCGCGGCGGCCCGGACCATCGACGGCCCGCCGATGTCGATCTGCTCGACGCATTCATCGATGCCGGCACCTGAGTCGACGGTCTGGCTGAACGGATACAGGTTGACGACGACCAGTTCGAACGCCGCGATCCCGAGCCGCTCGAGGGCCGCGGCGTGCTCGGGTTTACGCAAATCAGCCAGCAGGCCGGCATGCACCCGCGGGTGCAGCGTCTTGACCCGGCCGTCGAGCACCTCGGGGAAGCCGGTCAGCTCCTCTACGGGTGTCACCGGGATCCCTTTGCCGGCAATGGTTTTGGCCGTTGATCCGGTCGAGACGATCTCCACGGCGGCGGCACTTAGACCCTGGGCGAGTTCTATCAGCCCGGTCTTGTCGTAGACGCTGATCAACGCGCGACGAATCGCCCTTCTTGACTCGTCGGTACTCATCCTATGGTCGCCTTTCGTCCGATCGACGTGACGCCGCGGGTTGCGATCGCGGCCACCACGTCCACCAACAGCTGCCGTTCGGTGACCTTGATGCGTTCATGCAGCGTCTCTTCGGTGTCACCGTCGAGCACCGGAACGGATTGCTGCGCCAATATCGGCCCTGTGTCCGTGCCGGCATCCACCAGGTGCACCGTACAGCCTGTGACCTTCACGCCATAGGCCAACGCTTCGGCCACTCCATGCGCACCGGGAAACGCCGGCAGCAGCGTCGGATGAGTATTGAGGATGCGTCCGCAGTATCGTGAAAGATACTGTGGTCCAAGGATTTTCATGAAGCCCGCGGATACGATCAGATCGGGCGTGTGCGCGGCGGTGGCTCCGGTGATGGCAGCGTCCCAGGCATCGCGGTTGGAGTGATCACCAAGCCGGACGGTAAAGGTCGGCACCGACGCCGCCTCGGCGATCTCTACGGCCAGACAGTCGCGATCGGCGCCGACGGCGACCACACGAGCCGGGTAGTCGCCGACGGCGGCGGCGAGCAGCGAGTTCAACAGCGAACCGGCCCCCGATGCGAGCACCACCAGCCGCGCCGGTGCGCTCGGGGGCACGCGGAGCGGTTGCTGCACATCGGCGAGCCTACTGGGGGTGATGCCGCGTGGCGACGAGGCCAGCCGCACAGAAATTGCCCGCAGGCAGGCAGCGCGATTAATCCCCGGGATCGCGCTCGGTCGGACCCGGCTCCGGTTCGTCGCGGGCGGACGGGGGCGGGCCGTCGTCGTCACTGACCAGCGCCTCGCCCTCGGCAGTGTCGTCCTCGGCGGTGTCGTCCGGCTCCTCGACGTCCGGCTGCTCGTGGTCCGGCTCCTCGTCGTCCGGCTCCTCGAAAAGCCCGGCGAAGTCGGCGGGTTCATCGGATGCGGGTGCGGGTTCGCGTTCGGGTCGCTTGGGCCGTCTGGGCCTATGTCGGATGCCGCCGGTCATCACCACCGTGATCCAGCCGACCAGCGCGAACCAGAAGAACACACCGACTACGAGAGCTCCCTGGTCCACGCCGACATCGCCGAAGTTGCCCAGCCGACCGCTCCCGCCGTATGCGACCAATGACATGGCCAGCGCCCCGGCGACGGACGCGACCAGTAGCTTGGCCATCGCAGGAAGCAGTGGGAGCGGGCGCCGCGCGCATTGTTGCCCAACCGCCACACCGGACGACGCGCCGACGATGAGCAGCGCAACCCACACCGGGCCGAGAGGCGGCGTGGGCGCCGCGGCCAGCACCGGCAGCGCTGGTAGGTCGCCGCCGAACACGGTGAATGAACTGAACGTCGCGAAGCCGAGATGGGCGCTGGACCCGACCGCGACCGCCGCGGTACCGACGATGACGTTGGGTGCATACAACACCGACAGCACGGTGAGGCTGAACTGGCCGAATATCGAATCGGTGATCCCGTAGAGCTCTTGCATCGTCGCCCAGTGCACGACCAGCGACCCGGCCGTCACCAGGCCGGAGAGGCCGACCAACGCCAACACGCCGGCCGCCGCGGCACGCGCCGAATCACCTAGCCAATTGGGCAGCCGCGACACCGTCAGCGCCCGTCGACCCACCCGGGACGACACACCGATCGCGGCGCCGATGGCATGCACCACCAGCACGCTGGCGAAAGCCCGCAGCGCGCTTGGTGTCTGCAGCTCGGTGATCACCGACGACGCGTCATGGATCACCGCCAGCGCGATCGCCGCCACCAGCAACGGCCCACCCAGCGCCGACGCGAAAACCCAGCGGACCACCAGCCACGACGAGTGCGGGGAGGTGGCTCGCGCGGTGCTGCGCGCGGTAGCCCACACCATCAGCATGACCGGCAGCAGCGGCATTACGCCCAGTTCGCGGCCGCCGATTGAGATCGGCACCTGGTGCACACCAAGCCAGATACTGGCGATGGCGCCCAACGCACCGGTCATGTCGCTGTTGGCGATCAGCAACTGCAGCAGCGTGACCGCGGCGATGATGCCCAGTGCCACCACGGCCGGGCCGAACGCGACCCTGACGAGGTCACGCGCCTGGCGAGCGCCCGCTGCCCGGTTGTCCTCCACCCGTGTCACTCTTGGCGCATGTGCCCGACTAGGCGCGAAGGCGCGCGGTTAGGCCGGCGCCGGCCCAGCCGGTGATGAAGGCGACTGCTCCTGCTCTTGGCCGGAAGACTGCTGGCCCCCAGCGTGGTTCGAGTAATCGGCCTGCGCCGAACCCGCTTGAGAACTGGTGCTTGGCGCGCCGGCCTGTGGGGGCGGGCTGAAGCTGGGGAAGCCGGTGGGTGGCGTCGACGGTCCCTGCTGCGCTGCGGGCTGGGACCCCGACTGGGCCGAAGGCTGCGCGTTGAATCCTCCGGTCGATGGGTTCGGGATCGCGCTCTGGGTCGGAGCCTGGCTCGATTGATAACCGCCGTACTGCGACCCATACCCGGAAGACTGCGGGTTGTGCGGCTGGGGCGCAATGTGCTGCTGCGCGCCCGGCTGACCGTAATACCCGCCGGGCGGCTGGGCAGCGCCGTACCCGTATTGCCCGTACTGGCCATACTGCGCATAGGGGTCGTATTTGGGCCGCGGAACCGGCGCGGTGATAACGCCCGCATCCAACAGGATCACGATGACGGCGGCGATCGCTTGGAGCACACTGCAAGCCACCAGGGGCCACATCGCCCAGCCGATCGCAAAACCGGCCGGTGTGTTGATCGTCTCCGAAATCGCCAGCAAGGCACCCAATGCAGCGACGACGCCGACAACGCTCGCGTAGCTCTTCGCCTTGGGCAGCAAGCTCACCCCGGCGAGCAGCGCGGCCAGCACGGCGACGAGGACCGCGGTGCCGGCATCGCCGGCGCGTCCACCAGCACCCGGTCCAAGGTCGGCGCCGAGGGTAAAGGTCGGCCCGAAATTCAGCACGTACACCATGAGACCGAGCACCACCACCGCGATGTTCAGGTACAGCGGAAGGTTGCTTTCACCGCTGTCGTCTTTGGCGAACGACGGTGTGGCGCCTGGGTAGGAGCCGCCGGGTTGCGCTGGTGGATATCCGGGACTACCGGGCGAGTAGGTCATGACTCCTCCTGTTGCTTCCAGTGCCTTCAAGTGCCTTCAAGTGCCTCAGCGGCGCCACGCCACCGTTGCAGTGCGACGCTGTGCTCCCAGGCGCGCCGCTCCATAATCGCCAAGACTTGCTGCGCTTGCGGTGCGACGCGATCGATCAACCACGCTAGCGCAAGTTCGGGTGCCGGTGCCGAGGCCACCGGCCTGTCGGCGCGAGCAGGGCCGATAGGCGCCGCAGATCGTCGTTGAGACCGTCTGCACCACAGCGGCTTGCCCACGGTAGGTAGAACACGTTCTAATTCTGTGCATGGATTACGGGCTTGTGCTTTTCACCAGCGACCGTGGCATCTCTCCGGCGGCAGCCGCCAAGCTTGCCGACGACCACGGCTTTCAAACGTTCTACGTGCCAGAACACACCCACATACCGATCAAGCGCGAGGCGGCTCACCCGACGACGGGTGACGCGTCGCTGCCGGACGATCGGTACATGCGCACACTAGACCCATGGGTGAGTTTGGGCGCGGCGTGCGCGGTCACCTCGCGGGTACGGCTGTCCACCGCGGTGGCGCTGCCCGTCGAACATGACCCGATCACGCTGGCGAAAAGCATCGCCACCCTCGACCATTTGTCCGGCGGCCGGGTCAGCCTAGGCGTCGGATTCGGGTGGAACACCGATGAACTCACCGACCACAACGTGCCACCCGGGCGGCGCCGCACCATGTTGCGCGAATACATCGAAGCGATGCGGGCGCTGTGGACCCAAGAAGAAGCCGCTTACGACGGCGAATTCGTCAAGTTCGGCCCCAGTTGGGCCTGGCCCAAGCCGGTGCAGTCACACATTCCGGTGCTGGTAGGCGCCGCGGGCAACGAGAAGAACTTCAAGTGGATCGCCCGCAGCGCCGACGGCTGGATCACCACTCCGCGCGACTTCGACATCGACGAGCCGGTGAAGCTGTTGCAGGACACCTGGGCGGCCGCCGGCCGCGATGGCGCCCCGCAGATCGTGGCCCTGGACTTCAAGCCAGTGCCCGAGAAGCTGGCGCGCTGGGCCGAGCTCGGGGTGACCGAGGTGCTGTTCGGCATCCCGGACCGTCCCGAACACGAAATCGCCGCTTACGTCGAGCGGCTGGCCGGCAAGCTGGCCGCGCAGGTCTGAAAACCTGCGCACCCCCGAGACATAAACCACGGCGACCGTCTGCGGCGTGTCGTGTGCGTGGTTTATGTGTCGCGCAATCGCGGGGACGCACCCGAACCGAGCCGAACTCCCGTTAGCG
>DASZLQ010000136.1:0-19511 GCA_035552295.1 Mycobacterium sp.
CCCTAAGCGAATTAGAATCCCGGCTGTGGCGATCCCGTCGAGCCCGTGCGGTGACGAATGGGGGCGGTTAGCGCATCGGCTAGAGATGCAATATCAGATTGTCGGCCGCAGGGGGGCGCGGCGGCTGTGCAAGCGCTTCGCGCAAGTGGGCGTCAAAACCCGGCCAGAACGACTTCAGCAGATGCTGGCAGGCGTGCCTGGCGCAGACGGTGAAGTGACGGATGTCAGGTTTGCTTTGATTGCGTCGCAGATAAGTCGCGAAGCGCGAGCCGCGAAGCTCAAGCGTCTGCAAAAGCGCGGCACACGCTCGCTCTTGTTTGCGGGCTTGGTTCTCGTGGTATTGAACTTCCTCTTTTGCGTTGCCTACGTCTTGTTGAACCTGGCCCAGCAGGCCACGCCGTTGTGAGGCCCTTCGATCCGACGGTCAACGTGGGGCGACGATGCCGTTGTCGTAGGCGTAGACGATCGCGGCGGCTCGGTCCCGTAGGTCGAGCTTTCCGAAGATCCGGCCGATGTGGCTTTTGACCGTGACGCCTGAGATGCAGAGTTCGTCGGCGATCTCGGTGTTGGAGAGGCCTTTTCCGATCAGAGTGAGTACGTCGAGTTCTCGGCTGGTCAACTCGGCGATGTCATTCCCCCGGGGACCGTCGGCGGCCTTGCGATAGGTCGTGAGCACGCGCGAGGTGACCGCGGGGTCGAGATAGCTGTCTCCCCGGGCGACCGCCCGGACGGCCCGGATCAGCTCCTCGGCAGAAGAGTCCTTGAGCACGAAACCCGCTGCGCCGGCACGCAATGCACCCGAGAGCAGCTCGTCCTCGTTGAACGTCGTCAGCGCCAGCACCGGGGGCGTACCGGCGAGTCTGCGGGTTGCCTCGATGCCGTCGACTCGTCGCATCCGCAGATCCATCACGACCACATCGGGTCGATATTGGGCCACCGCGGCCGGTACCTCGTCTCCGTCGGCACATTCGGCGACGACGGCGAAACCATCCTTGCGGCGCAGGATCCGGCGCAGCCCGGAACGCACCAGGTCCTGGTCGTCGACCAGCAGCACGGCAATCTCGGGCGATCCGTCAATCACAACTTGCACCACCCGGGGCGCCAGCCGTTGTCGCCTTCTTGCAGCGGTATCTCGGCGCGCACGGACCACCCGTCATGCGTCGGGCCGACATCGATGGCCCCACCCAGAAGCTCGATCCGCTGGCGCATGCCCCGCACACCGCGTCCCTCGGCGGATTGGCCAGCGGCCACCGCTGCCGGTAGCTGATTGGTGATGGCGAGCCGCGCCGACGTCGTTGAAATATTCAATGCCACTGCTGATTTGGAGTCAGATGCATGTTTGGCGATGTTGGCCAGCGACTCTTGGGTGATGCGGTATAGCGCTAGACCGGCCGCCGCCGAGACGCGCTGAGTGGGTCCGTCGACGCACAAGGTGACATCCAGCCCTGCCCGCTGGAAACCCTCAACGAGAACACCGACGTCGTCGATGCCGGGTTCGGGCGTGATCTTCATCGGTCCGCGGTCTAGCAGCCCGACGGTGCGACGGATGTCGGCCATCGCCTGCCGGCCCAGCCGCTCGGCCTGCTCCAGCGCCTCGACCGCGTCGTCGACGTCGCGATCCTGCTGCAGCGCCCGCCGCGCACCGGTCACGTGCAGCAGGGTGACGCTGAGCGAGTGGGCGATGACGTCGTGGACCTCTCGGGCGATGCGTCGCCGCTCATCGGCGGCGGCATGCTCGGCCAACGCCTCCTGTGCCCGGATTTGTTCGGCCAGCAGCAGCCGTGTAGTGCGCATGAGGTAGCCGAACAGCCAACCCGCCCCGACAAAACCCAAATACAGCGCGACCTCGTCGACGCGGTGCAGCGCGGACGCGGCTAGCAGCATCGCGGCGGCCGACACCGCGGCCAGGAAGCCGCCTAGAACCGAGGACAACGTCGCGACGGATATGACCATCAGGACCAACAACGCCGGCCCGAAATCGGCGCGAACGGGCGTCGACGTGGCGAACAGCATCAGCGCCGTCGCCGCCGACCAGGTCACCCACAGCACCGCGGAGCGGAGCTTCATGTTGAAGACAAAGAACATCACCTGTGGCGCGACGGCGATCGCGAACGCGGTCAGCGCGACGGGCAAGTCAGCGGCGGGTCGTTGCAGCGTCGCTAGCACCCCGCCGAGCACGACGGTGGCATCGACGGCGATCATCGATGGCCAGGTGATTCCGACGGGCATCAGCTCGGTCCTTCGTCGCAGCTGTTCCCGCACGTAGCTCGTTGCCGCACGCAACATCGTCCAATCCTAAAAGAGCCGGCCAGCAGCTCACATCATGCTGCGGTCGGCACCAGCCTCCTCCCCTGGTAGGAGACAAAGACCGAACTTCGGCACGACGCGCAGCACCGGTCCGCGTTTCTAACGTCAACGTATGACATGGACACTGCTGCACGACCGGATGGCCTTCATGGCCGACTTGATCCAAACCGCCGAGACCGACCCCGAGGCGGCGCTGGAACTGGGCGACAGGACATCCGAGGTGTCTCGGCTGTTCGGCGACCAGGAGGGGTTACTGCTTTCGCTACGCCAGCGCTGGATGACGACATTGGTCGCGAAGCTGGATCAGGCGGCGCACGACGGCCTTGACGCCGAGCAGGCCAGGGCCGACCTCGCGGCCGCGCAGCCCGGGCTGCATGCGCTGCTCGAGATCGCGTCCCGACGGTCGCTCCAGGTACGGTCCCTTTCTCGCGTCGAGCAGCGCGCCATCGACGTGTTCGGCGGACCGACGGGCGATCGGCAGACCGTTGCATGACAGGACAGCAACGTTCGCGCGCCTCACCGGCCGGTATGCGGTCCTGATCATCGGCCTGTGGGTGTTGGCAGCGGCTGTCGGCAATTTGGCGGTCCCACAACTGGAGCGAGTCGTGGACTCCCACGCCCGGTCCTTCATGCCCTCCGACGCGCCGAGCGCGGTTGCCGCCGCCCACGCCGCCCAGTTGTTCAACCAGAGACCAAGCAACAACTTCGTTTATGTTGTGCTGGAACGAAATCAACGGCTAACCGCGCGCGACCGCCAGTTCTACGACGCGCTGACGGCGTCCCTGGCCGCCGATCGGCGTCACGTGTATGCGGTGACCGATCTATGGTCACAGCCTGCCACGGCCGCTGGCGCACAGAGTTCCGACGGGCGGGGCGTCAGCGTAATGGTGCGGCTCGCCGGAATGCTCGGCACCGCCCAAGCACGCGATTCGGTGAACGCCATGCGCACTACCGTCCAGAGACTGTCACCGCCGGCAGGCCTGGAAGTTCATGTCACAGGCCCCGGCGCCACCATCGTCGACGAGTTCTCCGCGATCGATCGACAGATGTTCGGAATCACCGCCGCCACCATCGGTCTCATTCTGCTGTTGCTGCTGGCGGTGTACCGATCGCCTATCGCCGCCGCAATTCCGCTGATCTCGGTCGGGCTCGCTCTGGCCGTGGCTCGCGCAATCGTCGCCGCATTGGGACAAGCCAATGTGGTTGAGGTGTCGCTGTTTTCCGTAGCACTCATGGCGGCAATGACATTGGGCGCAGGCACCGACTACGCGATCTTCCTCGCCGGCCGCTACCACGAAGGCCGCCGCCACGGCGTCGCCCCGGTGCAGGCGTTGATACAGGCCTACCGTTCCATCGCCCCAGTAGTGATCGGATCGGCGCTGACCGTGTCGGTGGCACTGGCATGCCTGGTGTTCGCCAAGGTGGGCTCATTCCGAAGCGCCGGCTTACCCTGCGCCATCGGCATTCTGGCGACGATGGTTGCGGCGCTGACCCTGACGCCCGCGCTCATGAGCCTGGCTGTGCGACGTGGATATCTCGAACCGCGGCCGTCGACGACGGCGCGGCGCTGGCGCCGCGCCGGAACGGCCGTGGCGCGGTGGCCCGGGCCGATCCTGGTCACCGCGGGCGGGTTGACCCTGCTGGTCGCGCTACCGCTGGCCGACATGCGGGTCGGCTTCAACGAACCCGCCGCCACGCCGTCTTCCGCCGACTCCAACCGTGGCTATGTCAGCGCCGATCGGCATTTCGCGGCCAACTCGCTGTTGCCGGATGTCGTCACCATCCAGGCCGACCACGACCTGCGCAACCCGGCCGGCCTGATAGCCATCGAGCGGATCACCCGCCACATCATGGCCGTACCGGGTGTGCGCGCAGTGCAATCCGCCAGCCGCCCCGACGGCAAGGTGCCCGATCAGGCAACGTTGAGCTATGAGGCTGGCGTGCTCGGCCGTCAGTTCGGGGACACGATGGACTCGCTTTCCCAACGCTTGAAGCGCGTCTCCGAACTGGATAGCGCGCTGGCACAGACCCAGCTTGCGGTGGACGGCCTCGGCAATGGACTGCGCGGAGGCAGTTCGGGATTGGCCGACATGTCTGCCGCCGCAGACGACATGCGCACCGGCATGGACGGACTGCAACGCAACGTCACGACGGTGTCGGGTTACCTCGAGCCGCTGCGAGACTTCGTCGGGCGAACCCCCGACTGCGCCGTCAATCCGATCTGCTCGACGGTGGACCGGGTGCTCCAACCTGTCGATAGCCTCGTCCAGACCTCGACGCAGCTAGGTACCGGCGCCGAGAAACTGACCAGCGGTTCGACCACGGCCGCCACAGCGATGGCCAGCTTGCCCAAAAGTGTGACATCGATGAAAGACGCGTTGGGCCAGGCGCGTTCGGCCACCCACGACTTGCTGAGTCTGAGCGAGACGCTCGGACCGCAGATGCGCCAGCTGACCGACTACATGAATGAGATTGCCACGCAATTCCAAGGCAGCGCCGCGGCAGACTTCTATATGCCGCAGCGGGCGTTATCCGACCCCCGGTACACCGCTGCGCTGAGCCACCTGATCTACGAGAATGGCCGTGCGGCTTACCTGCTGGTCTACGGTGACGGCTCGGAGTGGGGTGGCGATGGCGCCAGGCGGGCAGACCAGGTCCGCGCAGCCATCAAGGAGGCGACCAAAGAGGGCACCCTGACCCCGACGGAGGTCGACCTGGCGGGCGTCGGGCCGGTGACGGCCGATCTGCAGCGCTTCGTCGCCCGCGACACCACGCTGCTGGTGGGCGCCGCGCTGGTCCTCATCTTCATCATCATCACGGCGATGCTGCGCAGCCCAGTCGCCGGACTGGTCGTCGTCGGGACCGTCGTCGCCTCCTTCGCATCGGCCGTTGGCGCCAGTGTGCTGATTTGGCAGTACCTGCTTCATCAGGATCTACATTGGGCCGTCGCGCCGATCGCGTTCATCGCGCTAATCGCCGTCGGCGCCGACTACAACCTGCTACTGGCGCTGCGAATCAAGCAAGAGGCGACCGCGGGCCTTCGAACTGGCATCGTCCGCGCCTTCGGCGGTACCGGTGGCGTAGTCACCACTGCCGGGATCGTCTTCGGGATCACCATGCTTGCGCTAGTCGGCAGCAGCGTGCTCAGCATCGCCCAGATCGGTACCACCATCGCGGTCGGGCTCTTGATAGACACCCTCGTGGTGCGGGCGCTCGTCGTGCCGTCCATCGTGGCGCTGTTAGGACGGTGGTTCTGGTGGCCGCGTGGCCTTCCACGTACCGCGGTGTTGACGCGTGAAAACGCCCAAACCGGAACTAGTTTGACTCGAGTCTGAACACCGCGCATCGGCCTGCGAGGGCCTCGAACTCGTCGGCGGTTCCCTGTTCGACCAGGCCCGCGCGTTTAAAGAAGCCGACGCCCGTCGGTACCTTGTCGGGAAACGCGCGCAACACCGGGCGTGATTGCTCTGCGGTGAGTTCGACGAAGCTGACACACTGTGCCTTGCGGCCCCGTGTGACCGTCCCCGTGCCGGCAGCGCGGGCATTGAGCACCCAATCTGCGTTCGGGTATCCACCGACGACGTAGAGGCCGTCATGATGCGTGAACGGGGTCGCCGGCGTGCTTCGCGGCTCGCCCGATTTGCGGCCGGGCACCGTCAGCACCCGTACCGGTCCGGTGACGATGCCGACCTTGTGCATGGCAATCATGACTTTGTTCATCGGCTTGAGCCAGGCGGGTGGTTTCTGATCAGACATCGCTCTGCTCACTCGTTGACGTGAGTGCTGACGTACTCCATTAGTATCAACCTGGCTGATACATGTCAAGGCGCCCGACATGAGTCAGGCTGGGCCACGCCCGTCACCCGCCAGCGTCAGCAGAAGTCGCGTCCCACCTAGCGGGCTGGCATGCAGAGACGCTTTGCCGCCGTGCAATTCGGCCTGCTGAGCAACTAACGCCAGGCCTAACCCGGACCCCGAGCGTGCAGCCGTCGATCCGCGCGAGAAACGTTCGAAAACTGCGGTGCGCTCCACTTCGGGAATACCAGTGCCATTGTCGTCGATGGCGATTTCCACGCCTTCGCTGGAACTGGTTACGTTGAGCCGGATTTCGGTGGCACTACCGTGCTTGACAGCGTTTGCGATGGCGTTGTCGATCACCAGTCGCAGACCCGTGGGCAACCCCACCATCAGCACCGTGGGCGATGGCACCAGGGCTACCTGCAGGTGCGGGTAGATGCGAAGCGCGTCGTGCGCGGCGCGGTCCAATAGCTCGGTGATGTCGAACGGAACAAAGTCATCGACGGTGGTCAGGTCGCCCTGTGCCAGGCGTTCGAGCGCCGTCAGGGTGGCTTCGATCCGGCTCTGGGTGCGTATGACATCGCCGATCACCTCTTGGCGCTGCTCGGCGCCCAACTCCAAGGTGGACAGCACCTCGAGGTTGGTGCGCATTGCTGTCAACGGGGTGCGCAGTTCATGCGAGGCGACGGCGGCGAAATCGCGAGCCGACTCGAGCGCTGCCTTCGTGCGCTGCTGCTCGTTGCCGATGCGGGCCAGCATGCCCTCGACCGCTTCGGCGATCTCTACGGCCTCACGCACACCGCGGACCTGAAGTTCGTCGGGGCTGGACTGGGCATTGATGGCGCGAGCCTGCTGGGCCAGCAGCAGAAACGGATTGACCATGATCAACGAGATCACCCAGCCGACAAGGATCGTGCCCCCGATGACGCCGGAACAGATCAGCAAGACCCGCAGGTGCAGTTCGTCGATTCGATGCTGAGCTTCAGCCAACGGCGCGGCGAGCGCAATCGACGCCGGACCCGCGGTGAAGGTACGGACGCGGTATTGGACACCGTTGATGGTGGTATTCGCGTAGCCGTTTGCCAGCTTGGGCAGAACGATATTGCCGGGAACGGACACGGTCACATCCCCGATGCGTGCGGTGCGCACCAGGTTGCCGTCCGGCATGGGCCGGTCGGGGTCGGTGAGCTGCGCATTGTTAATCAGCGAATTGATATCACCGAGGCTGGTTACCGAATCCAGGCGGCGGTCGAGCTGGCTGTACTGGTCGTTGGTGACGCCAATCCACACCCATAGGCCCAGGAGAACGACGAGGGTGATCACCGACAGCGCGGCGACGATGACGATGGTGCGCAGCGACAACACCCGCATCGGGAGCCGTAGTTGACGAAACACGCGAATATCAGGCTCCATTTATTGCGCTCGAAGTGCCCAGTCGATGTCGTGGACGATAGTAACCAGCCGCGCTGTGCTCGTCACCGGGACGCCGCACTGAACCGCGCCTCCGACGCGGAGGTACCCGCACTCGAGCGGTTATTCCCTAAGGCGCTTTCCGACAGTAGAGTTGCCGCTCTATGCAAGCTCCATTCTCTGGTGTGTTCGGCGGCGCCAGGATCAAGTCGGTCGGAATCCCCGAATAGGCTTGGCGCACATGGATATGGCGGACACCGCACTCTTCAACTTGGCCGGCCGTGTCGCCGTAGTCACCGGTGGCGCCAAGGGCATCGGGGCCGGAATCGTCGAGGTGCTGGCCGAAGCCGGCGCGACCGTGGTAGTCGCCGACTCCGATCGAGATAGCGCGAACGCTTGTGTCGACGCCCTGACCAATGCCGGCCACCACGCGATACCCATCAGTGTCGACCTTGCCGACGAGGAATCGGTCATCGCGGCCAGCGCAGCGATCGCACAGGATGTCGGCGCTCCATGGCTGTTGGTCAACAACGCTGCACTGCAGGATCGCGAACTGCTACTTGAGGCTAGCGCTTCGCACTGGGACACAATCCATACCGTCAACGCCCGCGGATCGTTCTTGATGACGCGAGAAATCGCAAAGCAGATGGTCGCCGCCGGGCGGGGCGGGCGGAATTGTGAACATCGCGTCCAATGCGTTGCGCGGTGGAATTATTAAAGGCCTCGCCGCATACACCTCGTCAAAGGGCGCCATGCTCGAACTGAGTCACGTGAGTGCCTTCGAACTCGCCGAACACCAGATCACGGTCAACACGATCCTTCCTGGTGCGGTCATTACGCCGGGGGCCATCAACGCCAAGGCGCCGCTCAGCGATGGGCCCGCGACAAGGCCGACTCCGTTCGGCTTCCAGGAGCCGCGCGAAATCGGCGCTGCGGTAGTGTTTTTCGCCTCGGACTCCGCCCGGGCGATCACCAATCAGGCGCTCGCGATCGACGGCGGTTTCTCGGTCAGCTAGCGCACCGCTGGGGTCGGGCAACGAGTCGCTGACCGTTCGCGCCATCAACGCAACCATTTGCCTCAGCGGCGGTGAGTGAGTACTCTCTCACCATGGCCACATCGGGTCGTGATCGGCTGCTGGCCGAAGCGCTCAAGCTGTTTGCCGCCAAGGGGTACGCGGCGAGCTCGGTGGCCGACATTCAGCGCGCGTCCGGCCTCGCGCCGGGATCGGGCGCGCTCTACAAGCATTTCGGCTCCAAGCGTGAGCTGTTGGAGGCCGCGGTTGCGTACCGGATCGACAGCATTGTGGCCGCGCGAGAGCAGTACGACGCCGGGCAGTCGGGCAGCGTCGAGCAGGCGGTGCGCACGGCCGGCCAGCTGATCTGGAGCAACCTGCGCGACAGCGAGGATCTGCTCAAAGTTATGTTGCGTGAGCCCGCCGAGGCCGGCGATCTCGAGAAGAAGACGTGGCAGGTCATCACGGACAACGCCTATCAGCGGTTCGCCGACGAATTGGCGGCGTCCAATCGCTCCGGCCGCACCAGCATCCCGGACCCGGAGGCGGCCGCGGCCGTTGCAATCGGGTCGCTGTCCTACGCCGCGACGCTGCAGGCGCTGACCGGCCGCTCGCCCGGAAACATCGACGACGACCGTTACTTCGAGGCCTGGGTCAACCAGACGGTCAGCGTCCTGGCGCAATACACCAACCGCAAGAACCGTTGACCACAAGATATTTCAGGAGCAAGCTGTGACGTTTTCACTACAACTGAGCGACGACGTTATCGAGGTCCGCGATTGGGTGCACAAGTTCGCGACCGAAGTCATCCGGCCCGCCGCTGCCGAATGGGACGAACGCGAGGAAACTCCGTGGCCCGTGATCCAGGAGGCCGCGAAGGTGGGCCTCTACTCCCCCGATTTCTTCGCGCAGCAGGCGGCCGAGCCAACCGGGCTGGGATTTCTGACCACGTTCGAGGAGATGTTCTGGGGCGACGCCGGTATCGCGCTGTCCATCCTGGGCACCGGGCTGGCCGCGGCGGCCTTGGCGGGCAACGGAACTCCCGAACAGCTGGGCCGCTGGCTTCCCGGGATGTTCGGCACACCCGACGATCCCAAGGTCGGTGCGTTCTGCTCGTCAGAGCCTGACGCCGGGTCTGACGTCGGCGCCATCCGGACTCGTGCGCACTACGACGAGGCGGCCGGGGAGTGGGTTCTCAACGGCACCAAGACCTGGGCGACCAACGGCGGCATCGCCAACGTGCACATCGTGGTGGCTTCGGTCTATCCCGAACTCGGCACGCGCGGCCAGGCCACCTTCGTCATCGGGCCGGACACCAAAGGTCTGGCTCAGGGCCAGAAATTCAAGAAGCACGGGATTCGCGCTTCGCACACCGCCGAGGTGGTCCTCGACGACGTCCGGCTGCCCGAGGACCAGATCCTCGGCGGCCGGGAGAAGTTCGAGGCCCGCATCGCCCGAGTCAAATCCGGCACCTCCACGGGTGGGCAGGCGGCGATGAAGACCTTTGAGCGCACCCGACCCACCGTCGGCGCCATGGCCATCGGTGTGGCACGGGCCGCCTATGAGTACGCGCTCGAATATGCCTGCCAGCGTGAGCAATTCGGCCGCAAGATCGGCGAGTTCCAGGCGGTGGCGTTCAAGCTGGCGGACATGAAAAGCCGTATCGACGCGGCTCGTCTGTTGGTGTGGCGGGCCGGCTGGATGGCGCGCAATAACCAGAACTTCGACTCGGCGGAGGGCTCGATGGCCAAGCTGGCGGCAAGCGAGACCGCGGTCTATGTCACCGACGAGGCCATTCAGATCCTCGGCGGCAACGGATATACCCGCGACTACCCCGTGGAGAGGATGCACCGCGACGCGAAGATCTTCACAATTTTCGAGGGAACCAGCGAGATCCAGCGGCTGGTGATTTCGCGGGCGCTGACCGGCCTGCCGATCCGTTAACCCGGGCTGCGAGACATGATGGCCGGATGACCTCCGAGATCCGTGTCCTGGATAGTGAGAACGACCTCGTCGCTGCGGCCAACCTGTTTCGCACCGCGATGGTAGGGTTCCCACCGCTGTCGGACCTGCAGCCCGGTCAGATCAGCGAGCTGCTCGAACCAGGACGTACCGTCGGAGCGTTCGTCGGAGGACAGCTCGTCGGCACCGCAGACGGCGTGACGAGCGGACTGACGCTTCCCGGCGGAGCGATCGTGGGCCACGTCGCCGTGTCACACATCGGGGTGCTGCCATCATTCACGCGAAAAGGCATCGCCACCGAGCTGATGGATCATCAGCTGCGCGACATCGCCGCGCGGGGTGAGGTGGTCGCCACGTTGCGGGCATCGGAGGCGACGATCTATGAACGGTACGGCTACGGCGTAGCAAGTTCATCGCAAACCGTCGAGGTGCATACAGCACGGGCAGCACTGCGTCCGGGCGTCGGAACCGGCGCTCCGGTGCGGCTGCTCGACCCCACCCAAACGTTTGATGTCCTGCCGCGGATCTATGCCGAGAACCGTCCGTCGCGGGCGGGAACCATCGACCGCCCGAAAGTGTGGTGGCAGGGTCTGCGGCTGCGCAGCGAATCATCCTCGGGGCCTGCGTATGTCGCGGTGTGCGGCGACCCGGGATCCGAGTCGGGTTTCACCCGCTACCGGCCCATCGACACCGAAAAGTGGTTCGTCAGCGATCAGCGCACCATCGTTGTCGAAGATTTCTTCGCGCCCACCACCGACGCGTATCTCGGTCTGCTGCGTTTCCTGCTCGGGCTCGATCTTGTTGACCGCGTTGTGTTCTGGATGTTGCCGGTCGACGATCCGCTGCCCTGGCTGCTTGTCGATCGGCGGGCCATGCGGATTACCGCGGTGCATGACGAAACGTGGTTGCGCGTCGTCGACGCCGAGAAGGCGCTGGCAGCACGCCGATATGCGGAAGATGGCCCCGTGACCATCGCGGTCAACGACCCTCTGCTGCAGAACAATTCGGTCAGCTTCACCATCGCGGGCGGCGGTGCGGAACCGACGAACCGGCGCGCCCAATTGCACGTCGGCGTTGAGGGCCTCGCCGCCGTTCTACTCGGTGGCGGCACGTGGCGCGGTCTGGCCGTCGCCGGGCTGGCGCGGGCCGACGATCCAGCGGCGCTTGCGGTGGCCGATCGGATGTTCGCGGTAGCCGAAGCACCGTATGCCGGGTTCTTTTTCTGAGGCGCGCGCCGGCGGCCCTGAGCGTCGGGTACTCATTGTTGGCCGTGGAAGCTCGCGCGCAGCGATTCGAAACCTTGCAGCGTGTTGTTCAATAACCGGACGGGCTTGTCGACCTGGATTCGCGCGACTTCGGGGATCATCGCGCGCAACAGCGCATGCATCTCCATCTTGGACAGGTACATGCCGACGCAGGCGTGGACGCCGAAACCCCACCCGAGATTGGCTCCCGTGCGGTGCAAGGAGAAGGCCTCGGGTTGTTCGAATTGTGTTTCGTCCATATTCGCCGACGCGTAGAGCAACACGACGCGTTGGCCACGACGCAGTGCTATGCCATCGATCTCGTTGTCTTGCTTCAGCATTCGCGTGAAGCCGCGCACCGGTGAGCCGAGGCGAACAGCTTCGACCGCGGCCGCGGGCACCAGGTCGGGGTTATGCCGTAGCTCCTCCCACACGTCGGGGTGGCTGCCCAGGATCCACAGCAGTTGCGCGGACGCCAGGATCGTCGTGTCCAGGCTCGGCCCAATGAAGTCGATCACCATGGCCTTGGCTTCCGCCGGGCTCAACGCGCCGGCATGTCCTGCCGCGAGGATCGACTCCGCCCATCCACCTTGCTTGACGCTCTCAGGGCGGATGGAGCGCGCATAGTGCCACAAACTCAGTCCCACCGGCGCCGCCTTCACGGTTCGGGTGTTGGTCGGGCCCAATACATCGAACCCGCCGCGGCCGTATTTCAGCATGCGGTTGTGGTCGATGCCGACACCGACGAGATCGGCGACCACCCGGATCGGCAGACAAGCGGCGAAATCGGAGACCCCGTCAAACTCGACACAATTACATAGCCGGTCGATGACCGCCGACGCCTCGGCTTGCAGAACCGGCTCAATAGCGGAAAGCGCCTTGGCCGAGAGGGATTGCAGCAATAGGCGACGCCGCTTGGCGTGAGCGTCGCCGTCACTGGCGAGGGTGGTGCCCGCGGTCAGCACATTGGTCACCGGATTAGCGGCAACCCCGTTGCCGCTGCGGTAAGTCTCGTCATCGCTAAGCGCTTGGCGCACATCGCGATAGCGGCCCATGACCCAGAGCCGGTGCTTCGGCAGCCAGACCACGGCTCCCGCGTTGCGGATCTGGCGATAGGTTTCGGCGGGCTTGAGCAGCGTGTCTCTGCTGTAGAGGTCGATGGACAAGGTGGGAGCCCCTGCGACCGCACTACGACGCGACATGTTCAACATTGAACATCAATGTTCACCATTGTCTCGCGCGGTTGCCGAATCCGCTCTGCCTTCGCGCTCGCGGCTGTGAGCTGACGTTGAGCTGGCTGGGCCGTCAGCCGTGTGGCGCCTCGGAGATCTTGGTGTCCGGCTTGCCCAGCGTCTGACAGTAGGTCAACGCCGACAGCCGCGTTGCCGAGATCTCAATGTTGGTCGGATCAGCGCCATTCTTGTCCTTGAGCATCTTGCTGACCTCGTCGTTCTGCTTCTTTTGGTCCTGCGTGGTGAAGTCTTTGCACTTCGTGTCGCCGCCGGTGTTGATGATCTGTGAGAGTGAACACGCGCTGGACAGCAGCGCGGCGATCGCGATCATGGCGGCCGCAATTTGCTTCATCATTTGCCTTCCCGGATCCAAGTAGTGGTATCTGTACACCAAATCGGCTGATTTCAAACCCCACAATGGGATTTGCGCCGGCGCGGCATGCGTTTGCGGGCACGTGCCGAACGAGCCGATCCAGAGCACCTGACCCTGCGCGGCAGACTGTGCAACTTTCGGCTCAATGGGAATAACTGCCTGGGCGGCATCGTCTTCTACCATTTGTCGGCCGGCCGCGAGCGCAGACCCATGGGGAGGAAAATTCAGTGATCTCGTCGGATGCGCCCACCGGCCTGACTCGCCGCCCCGCATCGACGCCAGCCAGCGAGGGCGGCGGGCGCAGCGGGTCCGATGGAACGCAGGCCGTGTTCGCCGGCGTGTTGGTTCTCCTGCTGTCAACGGGGTGGGTGGCCAACCACTTCGTCGCGTTGATGCCCGTGATCAGCGATCGCCAAAATCTCAGCGCGGCAACACTGGACGCGATCTTCGGAATTTACGCGCTGGGGCTGCTGCCTGGCCTGCTCATCGGCGGCCGTGTGTCGGATGCGCTGGGCCGGCACCCGGTGGCCTTGGCGGGTTCCACGACGGCTCTGGTCGGGACGGTCGCGATGCTGCTCTCACAGCATGCCGATGTCTTGCTGGCGGGTCGTTTGATCGTCGGGCTCGGTGTCGGGCTCTCGATCAGTTCCTGCACCGCATGGGCCTCCGATCTGAGAGGGCCCGCGGGTGCAGCCACCGCGGGAGCGGTGATGCTCGCAGGTTTCGCCGTCGGCCCGTTCGCTGCGGGGACGATCACGCTGGCCGGGGGACCCGGCATTCAGGTGTCGTTCGGGATAGCGGCCGCCGTTGTCGTGGTGGCGATGGTCAATGCGGTCGTTGCCGTGCGACGCGCAGAGCTAACTGCGCCAGTGACCGCCCATGATTCGGAGCCGTCGATGCCAGCGCGGCAGGGAACCGCGAAAGCGTTGAGTTGGGCAATGCCGCTGGCGCCGTGGGTGTTTGCCTCGGCGACACTTGGATTCATCGCGATCCCTAGCCGGGTACACATCGGACTCGCGGCTCCCATGGCTGCGGGCGCGGCGACGCTGATAGTGAATGGCGTCAGCGGGCTTATTCAAGTACTGGCCCGCGCGTGTCGATGGGGGCCACAAGCCGGCACTGCCGGTGCAGTGCTGGCTGCGCTCGGCTACGCGGTAACCGCGGTCGCCCCGCCAACCATGTCGCTGGCGTTGGGCCTTCCGCTGTTCTTGGTTCTTGGGTGCGCGTCCGGACTTTGCTTGCGCGAGGGCTTGATTGATCTCGAGGCAGCGGCGCCGCAACGCTTGCGGGGTGCGCTTGTTGGAGTGTTTTACGTAGTGACTTACATCGGCTTCGGCCTGCCGCTGATATTGACGACAGTCGGGTCCGTGGTCTCCGCGATGATTCTGGCCACAATGGCAGTGCTGGCGACGGGTGCGGCGGTGAGTCGGGCAGTGCGGCTGCGACGAGATAGTCACCGCCAGAACTGATTCAGGCTAGCGGCGGGATCCCCTACGCGCTGCTGAACGTCGTGGCTAATTCGATGGCCTCCTGTTGGATCCGATCGAACTGGGCGCCCATGGCCTCGGACAGCGCTGTCGCGCCGGACAGTGGCCGCACCATCACCGTGAAGTCGTCGATGAGACCGTCCTCGTTGAAGTGCAGGAAGTCGCAACCGGTGATCTTCTTACCCGCCACCGTCGTCTCGAACACGAACGCGTGGTCACGGCCATTGCCGTCATTGATTTCGCGGACGTAATGGAAGTCCTCGAAGACCCGCAACACAGCGCGCAGGATCGCCGCGGTTATCGGCTTGCCGACATATGGCTTGAAGGCCACCGGGCTGGTGAATACCACGGTGTCGGCCAGCATCGACTGGATGGCCGCCTCGTCGCGCTCCTCGACTGCCCTGCGGAACTGATGCATCAGACACCTCGCATAGTCAATTGTTGGGTCCGCTTGATTGACGCTAGAACACCACTCACGGCGCCGGGCCTGCCAGGTAGTGGGCGATCACCGGTCGCAGCCATTCGATGAGTTTCGCGTCGTCCATGGCGGTAAGGGAAGGGATGCACAGGATATAACGAGCCGCCGCGAGGCCCAGCAGTTGCGATCCCACCAGGGCGGCGCGTTCGGCAGCGCGATCGGGGACGACTGCGGCCAGGGCCGGCGCCACCCGGTCGACGAATACCTCGAGCAGGGCATCAGCGGCGGCCCGGTTTGTCGCGGCCGCCCGCAGTAACGGAAGAAACGGTCCCTCCGGACCCCATACGGCAACGAACATCGGCAGCAGCACATCGGCAACGCGGTCGGGTCCGACAGCGGAGAGATCCGGAAACGTGACGTCGAATCGGGAGGCCGCAGCGAAAAGTTCCGCCTTGCTGCCGAAATAGTGCATGACGAGCGCCGGATCGACGCCGGCCGCCGATGCGATTGAACGGATGGTCGTGCGTTCAAAGCCGTGGTTCCCGAACTGCGATCGCGCGGTGGCCAGGATCGCCGATCGGGTGGCCTCTCCATTACGCACCTTGGCGGGCATACGGGTCAGTGTATTCAACAACTGTTGACACCGCCCGCATTGGGCGCCTAACGTTGAGTTCAACAGTTGTTGAACTCAAGGCGGGAGGTGACGGCGATGACGGTCACAGCGATCCAGATCGGACTCGACCCCGACGTGATCGATTACTCCTCACCCGACTTCGCCCAATTTCCCGGCCTGTCCAAGGAGAAGCTGCGCGCCGCCAACGATGACAATGTCGCCGCGTTGCGCGCCGCCGGCTATGACGTCGACAACTGCCTCATCGACTTCGGCGATGCCGGAGCCCAGAAGGCCCGCCAGTGGTTGGAAGCCAAGCACTACGATGCGGTGCTCATCGGCGCCGGTGTGCGACTCGTCGCCAGCAATACGCTGCTGTTCGAGTCGATCGTCAATGCCGCACACACCACGCAGCCCGGGTGCCGCTTCGTCTTCAATCGCGCAGCCAGGTCAACCCCCGAGGACATCCGGCGCTGGTATCCACACCCGGAGGCGGTGGCGCGATGACCGCCCGCGATGTTGACGTGCTCGTCGTCGGCGCCGGGCCGACAGGGCTGACCGCCGCCGGTGACCTCGCTCGGGCGGGCAGGTCGGTCACCGTATTAGAGCGCTGGCCCACGGTCAATCCGGCAAGCCGCGCCTTCGCCACTATGGCCCGCACGCTCGAGGTCCTCGATGCCCGCGGCCTCGCCGACGTCCTGTTGGCGCACGCACACGCAGCACCGGGCGTCACCATTTTCGGCGGCGGACGCATCGACCTCACGCACCTCGACTCGCCCTACCGATTCGCGATGATCACCCCACAGACCAACGTCGATCGGGCGCTGACGGGCTACGCCGTCGCACAGGGCGCCGATATCCGGCGCGGTATCGAGGTGATCGGACTGGACCAGGACGCCGACGGCGTGAGCGTGACCGCGCGGGCTCACGGCGACAACGAATCCCGTCACACCTGGCGGGCGCGGTACCTGGTCGGCGCCGACGGAGCGCACAGTAGGGTTCGCGAGTTGGTGGGTGCGGATTTCAGCGGCAAAACGATCTTGTCGTCGATCGTGCTCGCCGATGTCAAGCTGGCGCACGGGCCGGCTGGCGGCGGCCTGACGCTGGGCAGTACCCGTAACGTGTTCGCATTCCTGGCCCCCTACGAAGCTCCCTGCGAACGCCATGATTCCGACGGGTCGTGGTATCGCGCGATGGTATGGGACCGCAACAATCAACTGCCCGACACCGAACCTGTCGACACCGACGAGATCGTCGGCATCCTTGCGCGGGCAATGAACACCGAACTCGGCGTGCGCAAGGTCGGATGGAAGTCCCGATTCCATTGCGACGAGCGGCAAGTCGCGCAATATCGGCACGGCCGTGTGTTCCTCGCCGGAGACGCGGCGCATGTCCACTCCCCCATGGGCGGTCAGGGCATGAACACCGGCATTCAGGACGCGGCGAACCTCGCGTGGAAGGTCGACGCGGTGCTCGCTGGTGCGGACGACGCTGTGCTCGACAGCTACCAGGCCGAACGCCATCCGGTCGGTAGGCGGGTCCTGCTGCAGTCCGGTCTCATGGCGCGTGGGGTCACGCTTCATCCGCGAGTCGGGCGGGGATTGCGAAACCTGCTGGCACCCAGGCTCCTTCGCAGCCCTCGCGTGCGCGATGCGGTAGCCGGAAGCTTCGCGGGAACCACCTTGCGGTATGCCCGCCAGAAGGGCGAGAACTCTTTGGTGGGTACTCGCGCGACTCAGATTCCCTTGACGCGGGGCCGACTCACATGGCAGCAACGTCAGCCCGGCTTCGTCTTCGTTCGCGAGCACGGCACACCTGAAGTCGACATAGACGAAGTGCTGCAAGCAGAGCGGGCCGATTCCGGTCCGGCGGTGCTTGTGCGGCCCGACGGCTACATCGCCTGGGCCGGCGATTCGGCCGACCGGTCCGAGTGGGCCGCGGCCGCTGCGCGGTGGGCGGGAGGTTTACGCCTTTTGGCTCACCCGGGCCGTTCGGCCGCAGCAGGAGCGCCGAACCAGGTAGTGAGCGCGCCAGCTAGCCCAGCCTGAGGTCGGTCACCCCCCACCCAGGCAACATATCCGTCGGGCCGAATCAGCACAGCTGGTGGAGCGCTGACCACGCCAAGGACCGGAAGATCCCACTCTCCACCGTATTTCGCGTCGACCAAGTGAACTCGATTGGCCCATGGGCCGATGTCGACGCTGCCGGGCTCACCGAGGTTGAGCAACACTGGCCGGGCATCGTGCAGCAGCGCGAAAACCCGCAGCGGGCCGTTGGCAGTGACCAGGTCGAGATCGGGCATGCGGCGCCCGAGCAGCGGATGTCCCTCACCGAAGTCGTAACGAATGTCCAGACCGGACATCATCGCGGCGAATCGTTTGCGAGCTTCGTCGATGCTGAGGAGTTCGGAAATGGTGTCGCGCACGGCCTTTGTGCGATCGTCGAGGAGGCGAAGGAGCGCCATCTGTGCCATGGTGTTGCGCAGCACGCGCTCAGCGATCGGGTGCCGTTCGGCATGGTAGGTATCGAGGAGGCTATCGGGCGAGGTCTGATTGACCACCTGGGCCAGCTTCCATCCCAGATTCACCGCATCCTGCACGCCGGTGTTCAGTCCCTGTCCGCCCACCGGGTGATGCACGTGCGCGGCGTCGCCGGCCAGCAGGACCCGTCCGTCGCGATAGGCGGCGGCCTGCCGCGTCATATCGGTGAACCTGGAAATCCAAGTGGGACTGTGGATCCCGTAATCCGTCCCGTATACGGCGATGAGCGCCTCGCTCAGGTCGCGCAAGGCGGGTTCGCTGCTGGGTCCGAGGTGCCGCTCTGTCACCATGACCCGAACCGGGCCCCCGTTCTCCAACGTGCTGAGCGCATGAACGCCGAGGGCGTCGTGGCGGATGCCCCATTCCGGCGCGCCGGCGGTCGCGAAAGCCATTTGAACCTCGGCGATCAGGTAGCTCGTCGTCGGATCCCAACCCGGGAAGTCGATGCCGGCCGCTTTACGGGTCAGGCTGCGTCCTCCGTCGCACCCGACGAGATACTCCGCCCGCAGGAACTGGCCGCCTGCCATCTCGACGTCGACACCGGTGCGGTCTTGGGCGATATTCGTCATCTCACGTCCGCGATAGATGGGCACAGCCAGCTCACCGACCCAGACGGCCAGTATGCGCTCGATGTGGTTCTGCCACAGCGCAAGCCCGTAGGGGTGCCGGGTGGGAAAGTCGCTGATGTCCAGACGAATTTGGGAGAACCCGGCGACCTGCGCCACCTGCCCCTCTGAAAGGAACCGACCTGCGATTCCGCGCTGGTCGAGGACCTCGATGGTGCGCGAATGCAGACCGCCTGAACGCGAGCCCGTCACGTCCTGGCTGGCGCGCCGCTCGACAATGGCGACGTCGACTCCCGCCAATGCCAATTCACCTGCCAGCATCAGCCCCGTCGGGCCTGCCCCGACAACCACCACCGCATGGTCGGATGCCGGTTCGCCCTCTCGGCCCGACGTATCCGACGCCAACGAAACACGCACTTCGCAACCCCCCGATCCAGCGAGTTCTGGCTTCCGCCAGCGATTTTGCGGCATGACCCCGGTCTTGCCGCAAGCCCCCGGGTGCGCTATATGTTGAAAGTGAGGGGTTAAATATTCGATCAGCTCTAGAAGAC
>DASZLQ010000137.1:0-11259 GCA_035552295.1 Mycobacterium sp.
GTGCCTACGCCGGGGCTGCCATTCGACGACGAGAGCGGGACCATCCCCAACACCGACGGCCGGGCGGCGGACAGTCGCAACGAGTACGTCGTCGGCTGGATCAAGCGCGGACCGACCGGGGTGATCGGCACCAACAAAAAAGACTCCCGCGACACCGTCGACACCCTGATCACCGATCTGGCCGCCGCTAGAAACTCTTCCGGGCCGGCGGATTTCGGCGCCAACCATGCCGACAAGCTCGCCGACTGGCTGACCTCGCGCCAACCAAAGCTCGTCACCGCCGAGCACTGGGAGGCCATCGACCGCTTTGAGCGAGCGGCCGGCGAGCCGCA
Source organism: Mycobacterium sp. (assembly GCA_035552295.1). GTDB lineage: Bacteria > Actinomycetota > Actinomycetes > Mycobacteriales > Mycobacteriaceae > Mycobacterium. Next base: position 333 of record DASZLQ010000137.1, read on the forward strand.
CGGGCGTCCCCGCGTCAAGCTGCCGAGCCTGGAGGAGCTTCTCCGCGTCGGGCACGGCTGATTCCGATCAAGCAAAAATGCCGCGTTGCTCATCTTGATAACAGGAAAGGAAGGAGACGGTTGTGGCATATGTGATCGCCGAACCCTGCGTCGACGTCAACGACAAGGCATGCATCGAGGAATGCCCTGTTGATTGCATCTACCAGGGCGCGCGGATGCTCTACATCCACCCCGACGAGTGCATCGACTGCGGCGCCTGCGAACCAGCGTGCCCGGTCGAGGCCATCTACTACGAAGACGACCTGCCCGACCAGTGGAGCGGCTACGCCCAGATCAACGCCGACTTCTTTGCCGACCTCGGCTCACCCGGCGGCGCGTCGAAAATCGGGATCACCGAAAGCGACCCAATCGCAGTCAAAAGTCTGCACCGCGTCGACAACGGTTGAACACTCTTTGACCGCCCGCCGATAGGGACCGAAATCCCGAGCGTTCGGGGCGTTCGTTAGTTCGGCTGCGGACCTTGTACGACCGTTATGGTTCGGTCGATATAGTCATGCTGCCCCGAGTGCATCGAAGATCAGCGTCCCGGAGAGCCCCTTTCCGGTCGCAGCGAGGCCTGCCCGGCGTCCACATATTGGGCGACGTCGAGCAATCGATCCGCCCACTTGGCGACGACGACTCCGGCTGGCGTCAACTGCACCGTGTGGGGTTCTGACGGCTAATGGCAGGCCAGTCTCCGCCTCGCATGATGCCAATCGCGCGGATACCGCCTGATGTGTCAGCCCGAACTCTCAGCCCGCGGCACCGAGACTGCCTGTGCTGGCGATCGCCAAGAAGATCCCGAACGCGGACAGTTCCGGCATGTGAGCGCTGAGGGGCGGCATGACGATTCCCGCAGCGGCAAGCACACAAGCCAGCCTCGTGAGATCCTGATAAAAGAAGAACTTGTGTGCTCAGAAGAACATGCCCCTCCTACTCTCGCCTCCTCAAATGACGCACCATTTCTAATATCGCCACCCAACCGAGGAGGAGATGGTGACAACAAACGCCATGTCAAAGACCGCAGCGCTATGGGGTAAGCGCGACGACATGATCGTGCGTGGTTACCTCCCGTACAACGCTGAGCCACCGGCCGCGGTATTGGCGAGTAGCGACATCACTCCGATCGATACGTTCTACGCACGCAACCACGGCCCATTCCCTGACATCTCGCCCCGGCAGTGGCAATTGAGGGTCGACGGGTGCGTGGATAGGCCGCTGACTCTGACGTACGACCGGCTGACCACCGAGTTCGACCGACACAGCGTGGTGGCGACGCTGGCATGCGCCGGCAATCGACGTGTCGAGATGCTGCGCCTGCGACCGATCCCGGGTAAGGACCCGTGGGCTCACGGGGCGATCTCAACCGCGAAGTGGGGCGGCGTACGGCTGTCGGACATCCTCGCGGCGGCGGGAGTGCACCGTGACGATGGCTTGCACGTTGCCTTCGAAGCCCCGGACGTCGCCCAGGAAGCTCGGCCCGTCCAGGCATACGGCAGCTCGATCCCGCTGAGTAAAGCGCTGTCGCAGGAAGTGCTGCTGGCGTTCCAGATGAACTCCGAACCGCTCCCGCGCGCCCACGGTGGTCCGGTTCGCGTTGTGGTGCCCGGATACGTCGGCGCCCGCAGCGTCAAATGGGTCACGGCCGTCAGGGCGCAACCCCGCCCGTCGGATAACTACTTTCAGGCCCATGATTACCGCATCCTGCCGCGGGAGGCCGACGCGGACGCTGTCGCGCCGGGTGAAGGGATCCCGCTGTCGTCGCTGGCCCTCAATTGCGACATTCTCGACCCCACCGATGGTGACCAGGTAGCGGCGGGTGAGCTGACCATTCGCGGCTATGGAATCGCCGGCGAAGGCCGCAGCGTTGAGCGCGTCGACGTATCCGTCGACGACGGGCTGACCTGGCAGCAAGCCGACCTGCACCCGGCGCGCAGCGAATGGTCCTGGCGGCGATGGTCGCTGATCGTCGACGTCGAACCGGGGCCGTTGAGCGTCGTCGCGCGTGCCTGGGATGACGCCGGTGCACTGCAGCCAGAATCGGCGGCGTCGCTATGGAACCCGCGCGGCTACAGCAACAATGCCTGGGCTCGCGTCCCTGTGCGCGTGGTGTGAAGGTCGGCGACCCGGATCAGCCGCCCAGCCCCTTCTTGATGGCCGCGTCTTGCTTCTGGGCGACATCGTTGACGAAGTCCTCGGGCGGGAGCGAGTCGATCGGCCCATCGAATTCCAGCGTGACGAAGGCCTTGCCCTCGGTGAACAGCAAAATCAACACGCCCTTTGACTTGTCCAGGGCGTTCCCCGACAGCGTCGTTGCGCCGGTGCCGACGTTGACAGTCCCCGTCTGCGGATCTTTGATGGCGTTACCTTGCCCTGCCTTTGCGGCGTTCAACGCATCCGTAGCAGCGGCGGGGTCGCTGAGCACCTGGATGGTGTCTTTGATGACGTGGCTGCCGTCTTGGGTGCTGAATGTCGTCGCGACGCCGGGCTGACCGTTCGGGTTGTTCACCGGCGGGCTGCCCGTGAACTGCACCGGCGCGTTGATATCGGCCGCCTGGATCAACAGCCCGGTGTAGTCGTTCGGCTGCGCCGGCGCCGAAGACGCCGGTCCTGGGCTGCTGGTAGCCGAGGTCGCTGACCCCGACTTCGTCGGCGAGGTGGGCGACGACGTCTTATTGCCGCCGCATCCGGTCACCGACACCGTCAGCGCAGTTGCGGCGGCCACGCCTGCAACCACCATCCGGGAAATCCTCATCGCACCGTGCTCCTTCCGGGCTTTCTTGTGGCGACGCACTCGACTTCGTCCGCCCGAACGCACAGTACATTGCGCGTGTCGATCAAGATTCTGGTGGCGATATACGGGGCTAGTCCAGCTGGTCTCGCAGGGATCGCAGGGTGCTGGCCAGGATGCGGGAGACCTGCATTTGCGACACGCCGATTCGCTCCGCGATCTGGCTTTGAGTCATCGATTCGAAGAACCGCATGTGCAAAACCTCACGCTGGCGTTGCGGCAGCGCGGACACCAGCCTGCGCACCGCTTCACGGTTGGTGATGTGGTCGATCTGCGGGTCGATCGCGCCGATCGCGTCGGCGACCAGGCGCGGCTTGCCCGAGCCATCGGGACCCAAGGGTGCGTCCAGGGACTCGAGCTGGTAGGCGTCGCCCGCAACGAGGCATTCGATGATCTCCTCGCGTGGGACTCCCAGCGCTTGCGACAGCTCGGAGGCGGTGGGAGCCCGCCCCAGCGCTTGCACTAAATCAGCCGTCGTCCTGCTGATCTGTACGTGCAACTCCCGCAACCGGCGCGGCACGCGCATGCCCCAGCTGTGGTCGCGGAAGTAGCGCCGGACCTCGCCCATCATGGTGGGAATTGCGAAGCCAATGAAACTGGGCCCCTTGGCGGGGTCGAACCGATTGATGGCGTTCATCAGCCCCAGGCGCGCGACCTGGGTCAGGTCATCGAGGCTTTCGCCGCGGCGCCCGAAGTGACGAGCCACGTGGTCAGCCAGGGGTAGGCATCGGGCGACGATACATTCGCGTTGTCGCCGGTATTCATGCGATTCGGCTGGCACTGTGCTCAGCGCGACGAACATGCCGACGACATCGTCGTACGAATCGTCTTGTGTGCTGGCCGACCGGGTAGGGCGGGGTGGAGCAATCATGTCGGTCATCGGATGAGCCCTTTCCTGGACTCCCGACGTGTTCTGAAAACGATGGCGCACGAACAGGTTTGCATAGCTGACACTCCCTCCCCGTCTCCCTAGGGACGGGTCGGTTACCGACGGCGCGCGCGGTGCTAAAGGAAGATGACCGGGTTCATCGCCGGAGCCACACAACCCAGCAGCCGCGCAAGCCGACTGGCCGCTTTGAGCTAAACGGCGACATGTCCAGAACGGACATTGACCCTGATACTACCGCTTGACGCCTGAACCCGCGATCACCCACCTAGCCTGCTGCCGGGAGCCGATCTCTGTCGCGAGCTCGCCCGTCAGGCAGCTGCGACCGATTGCTTGGTTTGATCGGCGATCATGCTCGGCAGACGAAGTCGAAGAGTCGGCAGACGAAGTCAAAGAGTCGGCGTTTTGCGATTCCTGCGCCAATTAATGACCTTGTAATGATCTTGCACACACGTAGATCTTGCGCACGTGTCAATCTTCCGGTAGACACCCAGAACGATGCGCCTCATCGACGGAACGCATCTGCTTACGTGCTGATTGTGGAACGCGTGCCATGCTTGGCACCGTCCCGATCTCAGCGTGCTGACGGCTCCAGTTGCGAAAGTGCAAGGATGACCGAGAGGGGACAGCGACGCGTGGGAAATTACCCGGAAGCACGGCGACAGCAGACGGTAGACGGGCCACGAAACCAGCATCAGCGGAGACGCGAAACCGTAGTGTCGCTCCGGCAAGAAGGCGTTGGCAAAGACCGTGACTCGAACCGGATCCGGGCATCGGTCAAAATTGCATCCCTGGTTCGGGCGGACTCGCCGAGGTCCAGAGGTGAAAACGAAGCGCATGTGCAGCGCCTAGTGGAAGCGGAGTGGCCGCTGCCACCCATCCTGGTGCACCGGCCGAGCATGCGGATTATTGATGGACACCATCGCGTTGCTGCAGCGAAGCGAAAAGGGTTCGAAGACATTAATGCGTACCTGATCAACGGATCCGAGGAGTCGGCATTCATTGTCGCGGTGCGGGAGAACGTTACTCATGGACTGCCGCTGTCCCTATCTGACCGCCGCGCCGCAGCAGCCAGAATACTCCAGACGCATCCTCATTTGTCCGATCGGGCGATTGCGGCGACCACAGGCCTGTCGGCCAAGACAGTGGGCGCGATTCGATGCGCAACTGCGGAAAATCAGCAGTCGCACAACCGATTGGGCAAAGACGGTCGTGTCCGACCACTGAATGCGACGGCTGGGCGGCAACTCGCCGCAGAGCTCCTGTGTTTGCAAACGGGAGCGTCTCTTCGCGAGATCGCTCGGGCTGCCGGCATATCTTTGTCCACTGTCCGGGACGTGCGTGACCGATTGCGTCGCGGCGACCCCCCCGTGCCTGCGTCCCACGCTGAAAAGCGCAGTGTAACGGTGCAGGAAGGCGAAAAGCGCGACGCCTCTCGACGTCACCCCGCGACACCATCGCTCGAAACCTTTATCAACACAGACGAGCCTGCCGACATAAACCGTGTCCTACTATCGCTTTCGAAGGATCCGGCGCTGCGGATGAATGATGCCGGACGCGAACTACTGCGCTGGTTGCATCTTCACGCGGTCAGCTGTGCCGATAGCCAGAAGATTCCGGAGTCTATTCCCGATCATTGTCTCGATCACCTCATTGAGATGGCTCGGTGTTGCGCCGCCAACTGGGCAATTATTGCCCGCGACTGGTCGCAGCGATCCCGAAGTCGTACCGAGTTTCCCATTGAGGTGGCAAACTGAAACGCACGACGACATCTCCTTGAGCGAGGCGCGCGAGATATGTTGCCCGCCTCCGCAGAAGTAGCGTTCGGGTTTCGTTGCCGAAGCTTTCTACAGCAGTCTTTCGACAAAATTCCCGTCAGTCGATCGTGCTCGTCAGGTCGAACTCCGCCAAAGTCTGCGCGGCGAGCCCACGCAAGCGGTGCTGCGAGTCGATGCCGCCGAGTTGGTAGCCGGTCACGGTGATGAAGATCTTGCCGCCGATGCGTCCAGATGCCGGGAAAAGTTGGCCGTGGGTTCGCTCAAGGCTTCGGGGCGTGACGTTTTGCTCCATCAGGCGCAGAAAGACTTGGTAGCATCCGTGCCGTCTTGGCGCCCAGTGGCACGTAATCCCAAAAACGTCGCGTGGTCGATGAACGCCAGTCGGTTGTCCGCCAGCGCATTACGCTCGGATGCGGGCTGCCGAAAGCGCGACGCCGGGGGCGTCTCGACGGCCACGCGTCGGCCCTCGACAAGGGCGATCGAATTCGCGCTGACGCCCAATGTGGCGTACATCTCATCGCTTGAGGGCGACGCTGCGCGGGTCAGCGTGGGCCATGGTGGCGTCAAACCGAATCATCACGTACGAGTAACCGATCCGATCCTCCAAGTCGACGAACGCAAAGGACCCGCCTGAGCCGCCGTGACCGAAGATATCGCACCCCCCTGGCGCTAAAACCGGTGTGCTGCAGCAGAACTACGGCGCAACGGCATAGTCGCTGAAATCATAACCCGAAGAGTCTGACCCCGCTACTGGCGCGCCCACGGTGGCCAGCGCCACCGCAATCGCATTCCCCATAATCGACCTCATCGAGAAAGTGCGTGAAGCGAAAGACCTCACCGAGGAAGTGAGTGAAGCGAAAGCAGATGCCGTTGCGGTTGCGAGTCGCTGCCTCCATAGGTACTGTCCACGACGGCGATATAGGGGGTTGCAAGCGACGCCGAACCAAAGGTTCGGTCCCACCGAACCGGAACGCGTTGCAACGATTCCACCTAGCGTGAAATGAATTCATGATGCGCGAAAAGCCGTGCGCGAACGGCCTTTCCGTCAACCCCTGGTCCATGTCGCGCAAGAAATTGCGGGATAACAGAATTCGGGATAACAGAACAGGGACTTGAGAAAATGGTCGCACTCGGAAGCATTAACGAATGGCAACCGCCGCACGGTCCGCTCACCATGTGGATGGCCGCATCGACGGCGCATGAAGTGGCTCGCACTGCGCGACGAAGCGATCAGGCTCCGAGTTATCAACAGACTCAACACCTCCGGGCCGCCTACTACAGCAAGGCCATGGACAGGCAGCTACCCCGTCTGATGGTCGTGGCATGGGACATTCCCGGCACGTGTGACATTCCGGCGATGACGGCAGCGATCAACGCGCATGTCCGTCGTCACGACACCTACCACAATTGGTTCGAATTCGAGAACGACGTCATCGTGCGCCGGACGATCGACAATCCCGAAGCCATCGATTTCGGTCATGTGGCGTTAGGGCACATGAACGCCGATCAAGTACGCACCCACGTCTTGACGACGACTCCGGAAACGCTCGAATGGGGTTGCTTCACATTTGGTATCGTCCAGCACACTGACTATTTCACGTTCTACGCAAGTGTCGACCATCTGCACAGCGACGGCATGTCCGCCGCCGTCATCTTCGTCGACATCCACCTGATGTATCAGGAGATGTCGCAGGGTGTGCATCGCCGCCAGCCCGCCACGCTTTCCGAGGTCGCGAGCTATCACGACTACGCCACGCGGCAGCGCGAGAAGGTTGCTGGCTTGACCCTGTCATCCCCTGAGATCAAGGACTGGGTCGCGTTCGCGCGCGACGCCGACGGCGACTGGCCGAGCTTCCCGCTGCCACTCGGTGACACGTGGGCGAGCAGCAAAGGCGACTTCTTGACAGTCGAGTTGTTGGACGCAGCCGAGACGGAGGCTTTCGACGCCGCCTGCTGCGCGGCCGGTGCCCGGTTCATCGGGGGAGTTCTCGCGTGCATGGGTTTGGCCGAGCAGGAATTGAACGGCAACGAGACCTATCACGGATTCACCGCCAAAGACACACGGACGGCGGGCGTCGACACGATGACGGTGGGTTGGTTCGCCAGCATGATTCCGGTCACTGTGCCGATCGCCGGCGCCTCGTTCCCCGAGGCGGCCCGGGCGGCCCAGAAGTCGTTCGACGACGCCAAGCACCTTGCTGACGTACCGGTTGAGGCGGTCTTGGGGTTGGCGACACCGGATCAACTGGGGATCAAGCTGCCCACGAGTCTGCCGATGATGATGTCGTTCTTCGATTTCCGGAAGATACCCCTCGCCGGATTGTGGGAAGAGACGAATTTCGGCACCTACGGCGACAGTCTGTCCTTGGGCGGGATCAACTTGTGGATCAACCGGCACGCCAGAAGAACCACAGTGACGATCTCCTTTCCGGACAACGCGATAGCTCGTGAGTCGGTGCGGCGCTATATCGAGACATTGATTCAGGGGTTTGCGCGCGTCGCCAAGACTACCTCGGACCAGCCGAGCGTGGTTGCACCCCAGGGGAATTCGGATGAACTGTACGACCCCGACGCCGTAGGACTAGGAGCCTAAAATTTGAGCAATGTGCTCGATCTGGTCGACCAGGTCCATTTTCTCGGCGAGCGAGCGACAGGAACCTCCAACCTGCTGCAGTGCGTCTGGGTCTACAACCGCGCCATCGAGATCGACGGTCTGCGAGAGTTCCATCAGCATCTTGGGCGGGGACGCCTATCCCGCCGCATCGAACGATCTCCATTGCCGTTCGGCCGCCATCGCTGGGTATCGCCCAGCGATCAGCCCGACCTCGAGATCGCCGCGACGCCTCGGCCGCGGTGTGAACTCGACGCCTGGCTGGACGAGCAAGCCAGTAAGCGGCCGGATGCCGAGCACGGGCCGGGATGGCGCCTTGCGGTACTGCACTTCACCGATGGTGGCGCGGTGGTGAGCTTGGTCGTGACGCATTGCCTCACCGACGGCGTCGGTCTGTGCGAGGCGGTGGCGGACGCGGCATCCGGGCGCGCCGACGCGATCAGCTGGCCAGCGGCGGGGTCACGGCGGCGGTGGCGGGCGCTGCGCGAGGACGCACGGCAAACCGCGCGCGACGCATCCGATATCGGCCGCGCCGTCGTCGCGGCAGCACGATTGGCCCTGCGTGGCCGCGGCAGTGCCGGATCCGCGGACCCCCAAAAGCGACCCGCGCCGCCCACCGGACCGGACGAACGCATCGCTCTCCCAACGGCGATGATCTTTGTCAACGCCGATGAGTGGGATGCCCGCGCACACTCCCTCGGGGGCACAAGCAACACGCTGCTCGCGGGATTGACGGTCCGCCTCGGCCAGCGAATGGGACGGGTCACCGACGACGGCTTGGTCAACTTGACGGTGCCCGTCAACGAGCGCACCGCAGGCGATACCCGCGCCAACGCGATCTCGAATGTCGACATCACGGTCGACCCCGCACCTGCGACGACGGACCTGCGCGAAATCCGCACCGCAATCAAGCAAGCGCTGAGCCGCGATCGGGATGTGCCCGACGAGCGGTGGACATTGCTGCCCCTCGTTCCTCTGATACCAAAACGGCTCTTCCGGCGAATGATCAGCGTGGCCACCGGCAGCGCGCCGACTGTCGTGTCGTCCAACCTCGGTGCTGTCAACGCGGCCGCCAACCGGCCTGACGGCACAGAGGCCGACTACTTCGCCATGATGCGTCTGCTCCCGGGCGTGACCAGCGCGACGATGCACCGCACCAACGGAGCGCTGGCGTTAACGTCGGGAAGAATGCACGGACAAGTCTTCGTCTCGGTTCTGGCCTATGAGCTGGGCCGCCCCAATTCGAATGACGACTTGAGACAGGGCATTTCGAGCGCTCTGAGTGACTTCTCCCTCACGTCAGTGCAGCGCTGCCGAACGCGAGACTTTTCGGCCCCCTACCCACCGCAGGGGGGCTGAATGCCGCCTTGTCGCCGGCATCCGCGAAGGCGTGTTCGCCAAAGCGCTGGGCCTGCTCGATGACGAAGTCATCAGAAGTGCGTGATCACGATTACGTCGATTCGCGGCTATCTGACCAGCGAGTGCGTATTTACGCTGCTGTTTCGATTGGCTTACTCATCTGGGCGGCGCTCATTGTTTTCCTCGCGGCCACCGTATTAAACGTCGACACGTACTTGTTGTCGTACTATGCCGTAGATTACACCGCCGGTTTCGTACGTCGTGGCCTTGCTGGTGAGATAATCAATTTATTCCCCCCGGGCAGTTACTTCACCGCCGCCAAGGTATTGAGATGGGCATCCTCAGCCGTCTACTTGATCAGCCTAGCCGCGGTAGCATGGCTGGTGCTCTCCCATGGCGGGAGATCTGAACGTCGGATCATGCTTGCGTTGCTTATCCCGGTTTTGCCTTTCGGGTTTGCCTTTGCAATCGCCGCGCGTCCGGATCTGTTTGGAGCGGCGGTGTTTGTCGCCTACGCTATCGCGCTGGTATATGCACGGTCTTCCCTTGCCATCATGGTATGCAGTATTTCGTATGGAATATTGATAGCGGTTCTCGAACTTGCACACGAGGGGATTACATTTGAACTTTCGCTGGGCGCGATCCTGGCAGTCCTTGTGCTGGCCCGTGATGCTACACCTAACGTGCAGCGCCTGGGCACCGTTCTGGCCATCGGTCCGGGCCTGATATCGGCGCTATGCATTTTGTTTTTGGGCCGACACGGCATCGGCTCGGAACTATGCTCAAGAGTGCCCCACAAGAACGTTGGTGACGCTCTGACAAAAGTGTCATTTTCGAAGGAGGCCGATTACTTCATTCTTGGTCACAGGCCCCAGGTCGACTACCATGATTGGGTTTGCGGCCATATAACGAAGATGTACGACTATGGTGTCGGCCACTCTATTGAGATCGTGGCTGATAATTCTTTGCTTAGGCTGATGTCGTTAATTCTCGGTTTGTTGACCGTAGCACTGACGATATACTTAATCAGCTACTTCTCTAAAGTCTCATTCAGCGAATTTGCTAACCTTCTTCGAGGTAGGTTGATTTGTGTGGCGCTCGGGGTGGCATTAGCCGTTCCTCTGTTTTTGGTCGCGCTCGATTGGGTACGATGGTGCGTTTTTCTGTCATTGGATGTCGCGGTCGTATACATACTCTATACGCTCACTACTGCACAACTGCAGGAGAAACCGATGCAAAAGGATGTCCGGGTTTTCGTGTGGGTGGTAGCAGCCTTGGCATTGTTCCCCATCGGTGCCGAGGCATGATGGCCTGGCTCGCGCGCGGAATAAGGACAGACGGCGCTGATCCCAGCTTGGCGTGCCGGACGGTCCTCGATCTCGCTCGATGGCAAGGACGCTAGGCTACGCTGCCGGGTCCACCGCAATTTCGATCTCGTCACCCTGACCGCAATCGAACCCCCA
>DASZLQ010000138.1:0-3623 GCA_035552295.1 Mycobacterium sp.
CGGATCCTGTTGCACCAGATCGAAGAACGCGCTCAATCGGTCGACGTCATGCAACTCGCGGGCCAGCGTGGAGGCCAGGTCGAACCGGAACCCGTCGACGTGCATTTCGGTCACCCAGTAGCGCAGCGAGTCCATGATCAGCTGCAGGACGTGCGGATGACGGGCGTTGAGGCTGTTGCCGGTGCCGGTGAAGTCCTTGTACAACCGCAGGTCCTCATCGACCAGCCGGTAGTAGGCGGCGTTGTCGATGCCACGGAAGTTGATGGTCGGCCCCAGGTGATTGCCTTCGGCGGTGTGGTTGTACACCACGTCGAGAATGACCTCGATGCCGGCTTCGTGCAGACTGCGCACCATGGTCTTGAACTCGCCGACGCTGGCCTTACGGTTGGAAGCGTACTGGTTGTGTGGGGCGAAGAACCCGAACGTGTTGTAGCCCCAGTAGTTTCGCAAGCCAAGGTCCAGCAGTCGCGAGTCGTGCATGAATTGGTGAACCGGCATCAGTTCGAGCGCGGTGACATTCAGCGACTTGAGGTGGTCGATGATCACCGGGTGGGCCAGCCCTGCATACGTGCCCCGGAGCCCTTCGGGGATGCCGGGGTGGGCCTGCGTCATGCCCTTGACATGGGCCTCGTAGATGACCGTTTCGTGGTACGGGGTGAGCGGCGCGCGGTCCGACCCCCAGTCGAAGAACGGGTTGCTCACCACGGTGGTCATGGTGTCGCCGAGCGAGTCGACCATTGGCGGAGTACCGGGGTCGGCCCCGTCGGTTTCCGGGTCGACGGCGTTCATGTCATAGGAGTACAGCGCCTGGCCGAAGGTGAAATCACCGTGGAAAGCCTTCCCGTACGGGTCGAGCAGCAGCTTGCTCGGGTCGCACCGGTGGCCGGCGGCCGGGTCGAATGGCCCGTAGACGCGAAAACCGTAGCGCTGGCCCGGGGTGATGTTCGGCAGATACGCGTGCCAGACGTATCCGTCGACCTCGTCGAGGGGGATCCGCGACTCGCCGCCGTTGGTGTCGATCAGACACAACTCGACCTTGTCGGCGATCTCGGAGAACAGCGAAAAGTTAGTCCCTGCGCCGTCATAGGCGGCCCCGAGCGGATACGCGTTGCCCGGCCACACGGTGGGCAGGGTGGGCGCGGATTCGTCGGTGTCAGCTGCCGCGACACCCGAAGTCGCGGCTGGATTGTTCGACGGCATCTCTCGACCTTATCCGCGTCGGCCGGCCGGGGTTGCCTCACCACCAGCCGGTGTTGGCCGCGATTTGCCGGCCCAGCTCGTGCGCCATAGTCCGCATATAGGTGGGCGTTAGGTGATGAGCGCCGTGGTAGATCAGCACGTTTCCTTCCGCCGGCCGGCAGACGTCGCTGCGGCAGATGGCGTCCGACATGTCGAGCACCTTGAGCAACGGGAACTGCGCGGCGAAGTCGAGGGTCTGGTTGTGGTCGGCCAGCGCATCGGAACGCTTGACCGCGCACGACTGCGCGTTGCCGCCCTTGGCCAGGCAGTCCGCTGGATCGAAGGGTTGACCGTTTTTCACCAGCCAGGGGGTGTCTCGGATACCGAGGATCGGAATGTTGTTGTCAGACAACGTTTGCCAGATCCCGATGTAGGTGGCGGGCATCACGTCGCCGGTCTTGATGTTCCACGGCCGCGTCGTTGTGGTGAACACGTAATCGGGACGGTCGGTGATCAGCTTGCTCATCGTCCGTTGGACCCACTCGCGGCACTGCGGGTAGGGGGCGTTGTTGCCCATTACGAGTGGGACTTGCTCGGTGGACAACGGGCAGCCCATCTTGAGATACGTCACCACCTTGAAGTGGTGTGCGTGGCCGAGCAGGTCCAGTGCGGGCAGCCAGTGTTCGGCGTGCGATCCGCCGGCCAGGGCGATCGTCCGGGTGGCCGCCATGTCGCCGTAGGTGCAGTTGACCACTGCCGGGTTGACGAAGTCGCTGATGCAACCGTCCCTGGTCGAGCCCGGGACGTCTTGCTTGACCTCCAGGACTGTGGGCCGCATCGGCAGCGTGGGGACCCGCACGTGTTCGGTCAGGGCACGGGCTCCGGGATAGTCCTGCGGGTTGAGCACGCTGAGCTCCTTGCCCGCGGCACGCAGGACCGTGACGTGCTGACGCCAGGTGAACGAGGTTGCGGTGAGGGTGACGGCCAGCAGCACCACCGCCGACCCCAGCGCAATCGTCGGCCGGCCCAGGCGCGCCGGCCAGGGGATGGCGGGCACCGGTGCGGCAGCGCCGTTCGGTGTGCGATGTCGCAGCGGGTCCTCGACGAGCCGGGTAGTCAGGTGCGCCAGCACCCCCGACACCAGCAGGATTGCCGTGCCTTCGACAAAATTGGCGTGCCGGTGGCCCGTATAGGACAGCCAGAAGATGAGCAGCGGCCAATGCCACAGATACAGCGAGTACGCCATCGCACCCAGCGCCACCAGCGGCCTGGCCGCCAACAGTCGATTCGGCAGCGGCATCCGAGTGTCGCGAGGGCCCTTCAGGTTGGCCCCGGCAAGGATCATCAGCATGGTGGCCCCGACGGGCACCACTGCCCACGGGCCGGGGAATTCCCTGACGCCGTCGATCAGGGCCCCGCACGACACGATGGCCGCGAGCGCGACGGTGGCGACGGTGGTGCGCAGCCAAATCGGCCAGCGGATGTGGGACACCAGCGCACCGAGAAGCGCGCCCAGCAGCAACTCCCACGTCCGCGCGAAGCTGTCGTAGTAGGCGGTCGATTGGTTGTCAAGATGGGCGATGATCGCGTACACGAACGAGGCCACCGTCAGTGCGGTCAGCAACACGATGAAGAAGGTCCGCAGGCGGGTGCCCAGCCTATGCCGGAACAGGTAGGCGCATCCGGCCACCAGTAGCAGGAACGCGATGTAGAACTGGCCCTGCACCGACATCGACCAGATGTGCTGCAACGGGCTGACGGCTTCGCCGGCCCGCAGGTAGTCCGACGCGGTGTTGGCGAGTTCCCAGTTCTGGGAGTAGCCGAGGCTGGCCAGGCTCTGGTCGGCGAAGGTCTCCCAGCGGGTTTGCGGTTGCACCAGGATGGTGAGCAGTGCGCACCCGGCCAGGACCACGACCAGCGCGGGAACCAGCCGGCGGACCAGCCGAATCACTTCCGCTTTCGGCGACAGCGAAACAGCCGGGTTGAGCGCGGCGCGGAGGATCTTGCCGCCGAAGAAGAAGCCGGACAGCGCCAGGAACACGTCCACACCGCCGGAAACCCGGCCGAACCAGACGTGGAACATGGCGACCAGCGCGATCGCGATGCCGCGTAAACCGTCGAGGTCGTAGCGATAAAAGCCCGTCGTCGCGGCCCTCCCAGCGACCGGGTTAGCAGTGGCGGCCGGTGGCGGAGGCGGTGACAGGGTCGGCATGGTTGACCGCTAATTTACCGAAAACCGCCACCTGCTTCCGAGGGAGCAAGTGGCGGCTGATCGGGCGGCTACGAGGATTACCGCACGGTACCAACCTGAGGCTGCCATGGCGCCTGCTGCACTGGCACCTGCTGCGTCGGCGCTGGGACTTGTTGCAGCGGTGTCTGCTGCAATGGGGCCTGCTGCGTTGGCGGTTGCTGCAGCGGCGCCCGCTGGCCTGGCAGCTGCTGGG
>DASZLQ010000139.1:0-3523 GCA_035552295.1 Mycobacterium sp.
CTTCTTCAACACCGACGCCGAATCCCAGGTGGTCGCGGTGCTGGAGGCACTGGCACGCGACGGCGAAATCGACCCGTCGGTGCCGGTCGCGGCCGCCCGCCAGTACCGGATCGACGACGTGCAGGCCGCCCCGGAGCAGACTTCCGATCCCGGCGTCGCCTGACCGACGAGCGTCCGCGGCAACAAGGCACCACTAAGGCTCCCCGTGGCTTTGGCGGAAAGTTCCAGAAATCTGACGTAGGTTTTAGGGGTGAATGACAACCCCTTCGCTGGTCCGTTTGCCAAGCATCCAAGGTCGCCTTTGGAAATGCTGGACACCGTTCCCGATTCTTTGCTGCGCCGGTTGAAGCAGTATTCGGGCCGGCTGGCCACCGAGGCGGTCTCGGTCATGCAGGAGCGGTTGCCGTTCTTCGCCGACCTCGAGGCGTCGCAGCGGGCCAGCGTGGCCTTGGTGGTGCAAACGGCTATCAACAACTTCGTCGAGTGGATGCAGGACCCGCACAGCGATGTCAGCTACACCGCGCAGGCCTTCGAGCTGGTGCCCCAGGATCTTGCCCGCCGGATCGCGCTACGCCACAGCGTGGACATGGTGCGCGTCACCATGGAGTTTTTCGAGGAGGTCGTGCCGCTGGTGGCCCGCTCCGAAGAGCAGCTGACCTCGCTGACGGTGGGCATTTTGAAGTACAGCCGCGACCTGGCATTCGCCAACGCCAGCGCGTACGCGGACGCGGCCGAGGCGCGCGGCACCTGGGACAGCCGAATGGAGGCCAGCGTCGTCGACGCGGTGGTACGCGGCGACACCGGTCCGGAGCTGCTATCTCGGGCGGCCGCATTGAACTGGGACACCACCGCGCCGGCGACGGTGGTGGTCGGGACCCCGGCGCCCGGCCCCGACGACGCGAACGGCCAGGGTGACAGCGAGCGGGCCAGCCAGATCGTCCGTGACGTCGCCGCTCGTCACGCCCGTGCGGCGCTCACCGACGTGCACGGCACCTGGCTGGTGGCGATCGTGTCCGGCCCCTTGTCGCCGACCGAGAAGTTTCTTGGTGACCTGTTGGGCGCGTTCTCCGACGGCCCGGTGGTCATCGGACCCACCGCGCCCATGCTGACCGCGGCCTATCACAGCGCAAGCGAGGCGATATCAGGGATGAACGCCGTCGCCGGCTGGAACGGGGCGCCCCGGCCCGTGCTGGCTCGAGAACTGCTGCCCGAACGGGCCCTGATGGGAGATGCGTCGGCGATCGTGGCGTTGCACACCGACGTGATGGGTCCACTGGCCGACGCCGGACCCACCCTCGTCGAGACCCTTGATGCTTTCTTAGATTCTGGCGGCGCGATTGAGGCTTGCGCCCGCAAGTTGTTCGTTCATCCAAACACGGTGCGATACCGCCTCAAGCGCATTACCGACTTCACCGGCCGCGATCCCACTCAGCCGCGTGATGCGTATGTGCTGCGTGTGGCGGCGACGGTGGGCCAGCTCGATTACCCCACGAGTCCCTCTGGTGTTGGCAGCAACGCGATGACGCAGGTTCCTCTCCCGGTCAGAGGGGGTGCGACGGCGCCCTCCGGGCGATAGTGATCCAGGCAACAGATCGCGGGACGGTATCAAACACGTAGCTTACCGGGCGGTTTTGTAAGGTGTATACAAAAACCTAAGACGAGGTTCATAATCTGTTACACCGGCCAAAACCGTTTCCACAGTGTTCTCTTAAACACGTGATTGCATTACTTGCGCCCGGACAGGGTTCGCAGACCGAGGGGATGCTGTCGCCATGGCTGGAGCTGCCAGGCGCAGCGGACCAGCTGACGCTGTGGTCGAAGGCCAGCGGCCTGGATCTCGTGCGGCTGGGCACCACCGCCTCTACCGAAGAGATCACCGACACCGCGGTCACCCAGCCACTGGTCGTCGCGGCTACGCTGCTGGCTCATCAGGAGCTGACAAAGCGCGGCCTCCTCGCCGGCGAAGAATTCATCGCGGCCGGTCACTCAGTCGGCGAAATCGCTGCCTACGCGATCGCCGGTGTGATGGGTGCCGACGACGCCGTCGCGCTGGCCGCCACCCGCGGCGCCGAGATGGCCACGGCCTGCGCCATCGAGCCGACTGGCATGTCCGCGGTACTCGGCGGCGACGAGGCCGAAGTACTGGCCCGCCTCGAGCAGCTCGACCTGTTTCCCGCCAACCGCAACGCGCCCGGGCAGATCGTGGCCGCCGGGCCGCTGACCGCGTTGGACAAACTGGCCGAAGACCCGCCGGCCAAGGCCCGGGTACGCGCCCTCGGCGTGGCCGGAGCGTTCCATACCAAGTACATGGCGTCGGCTCTTGACGCCTACGCTGCCGCGGCGGCCGCCATCGTGACCGCCGAGCCCATCGCCACGCTGTTGTCCAACCGCGACGGAAAGCCGGTAACCTCGGCGGCCGCGGCGATGGACACGCTGGTTGCCCAGTTGACCCAGCCGGTGCGCTGGGACCTGTGCACCGAGACGCTGCGTGAGCACAATGTCACGGCGATCGTGGAGTTCCCCCCTGCGGGCACCCTCACCGGTATCGCCAAGCGCGAGCTTCGGGGGGTTACGGCACGCGCCGTCAAGTCACCCGCAGACCTGGACGAGTTGGCCAACATCTAACGCCAGCTTCGGCCAGTACAACCAAAAAAGCACATCAGTTCGATTTGCACACAACATATTACGAAGGGAAGCAAGGCTGTGGCCGTCACTCAGGAAGAAATCATTGCCGGTATTGCGGAGATCATCGAAGAGGTCACCGGTATCGAGCCCTCCGAGGTCACCCCGGAGAAGTCGTTCGTCGACGACCTGGACATCGACTCGCTGTCGATGGTCGAGATCGCCGTCCAGACCGAGGATAAGTACGGCGTCAAGATCCCCGACGAGGACCTCGCCGGTCTGCGGACCGTCGGTGACGTCGTTGCCTACATCCAGAAGCTTGAGGAAGAGGACCCCGAGGCCGCCGCAGCGCTGCGCGCCAAGCTGGAGACGGAGAACCCCGAGGCTGTTGCCAACGTCAAGGCGAGGCTGGAAGCAGAGACCAAGTGACCAAGCCTTCCACTGCTAACGGCGGTTACCCCAGTGTTGTGGTAACCGCCGTGACGGCGACGACAGCGGTCGCGCCGGACATCGAGAGCACGTGGAAGGGTTTGCTGGCCGGCGAAAGCGGCATCCGCGTACTCGAAGACGAATTTGTCACCAAGTGGGACCTGCCGGTCAAGATCGGCGGCCACCTCAAAGAGCCGATCGACAATCACATGGGTCGGCTGGACCTACGGCGGATGTCGTACGTCCAGCGGCTGGCCAAACTGCTGAGCGGTCAATTGTGGGAGACCGCAGGCAGCCCAGAGGTCGATCCTGACCGGTTCACCGTCGTTGTGGGCACCGGCCTGGGCGGCGCCGAGAGGATCGTGGAGAGCTACGACCTGATGAACGAGGGCGGTCCCCGCAAGGTGTCCCCGCTCGCCGTTCAGATGATCATGCCCAACGGCGCCGCGGCGGTGGTGGGTCTGCAGCTAGG
>DASZLQ010000140.1:0-3710 GCA_035552295.1 Mycobacterium sp.
CGGAAACCCGAATGTCACCGCCGATGTGGTCCGGCGGGCCACCGGCAGCGCCGCGTTCACCGCGGTGGCGCGCTACCTGGGCGACCTCACCGACCTCGAGCAGGAGCTTTCGTTGTCGGCACGACTGGTCAGCGTCACTCCCGAGCTGGCCGAACTGGCCGAGGCCTGCCCGGAGAATGCCCGGGCCGACGAACCGTACCGGCGCGCCGTGCGCGTGATCCGCGGCCGGCTCACCGCGACCGCCGCCGACATCCTGGACCGGCAACCGCAGCACGAGCTCGACCTGGGCTTGATCCGGTATGTCACGCCGGCCGAATTGCGGGCCGACCTCGACACGGTCGACACTTCGTTGCGTACCCACGGCAGTGCGCTGCTGGCCGACGATCGGCTGGCCTTGTTGCGAGAAGGCGTGGGTGTCTTCGGGTTTCACTTGTGTGGCCTGGATGTGCGGCAAAATTCCGACGTGCACGAAGAGGTGGTCGGCGAGCTGCTGGCGTGGGCGGGTGTGCATCCGGACTACGGCTCGTTGGGAGAAGACGAGCGCGTCGAGCTGCTGGCGGCCGAACTGAGCACCCGCCGCCCGCTGCTCGGCGACCGCGCGGAATTGTCCGAGCTGGCCCGCAGCGAGCTGGGCGTGATGGCCGCCGCCGCCCACGCGGTCGAGCGCTACGGACCCGCCGCGGTGCCCAACTACATCATCTCGATGTGCCAGTCGGTGTCGGACGTATTGGAAGCCGCGATCCTGCTGAAAGAGGCCGGCCTGCTGGACGTCTCCGGGCCGGAAACCTACTGCCCGGTGGGCATTTCCCCGTTGTTCGAGACGATCGACGATCTGCACAACGGCGCGGCGATTCTGCACGCGATGCTGGAATTGCCCATTTATCGGGCGCTCGTCTCCGCGCGCGGAGACTCCCAAGAGGTGATGCTGGGTTACTCCGACTCCAACAAAGACGGCGGGTATCTGGCCGCAAATTGGGCGGTATACCGGGCCGAGCTCGCCCTGGTCGAGGTGGCCCGCAAAACCGGAATTCGGTTGCGGCTCTTCCACGGTCGCGGCGGCACCGTCGGCCGCGGCGGCGGTCCCAGCTACCAAGCGATCCTGGCGCAACCACCGGGAGCGGTGAACGGCGCGCTGCGCCTCACCGAGCAGGGTGAGGTGATCGCGGCCAAGTACGCCGAACCCCAGCTGGCGCGACGCAATCTGGAAAGCCTGGTGGCAGCGACGTTGGAGTCGACGCTGCTGGACGTCGAGGGTCTGGGCGACGCCGCGGAGCCGGCTTACGCCGTGCTCGACGAGGTGGCCACCCTGGCACAGCGCGCCTACGCCGAATTGGTGCACGACACACCGGGTTTCGTCGAATACTTCAAGGCTTCCACACCCGTCAGCGAGATCGGGTCGCTGAACATCGGTAGCCGGCCCACCTCACGCAAGCCCACCGAGTCGATCTCGGACCTGCGCGCCATCCCATGGGTGCTGGCATGGAGCCAGTCGCGGGTCATGCTCCCCGGTTGGTACGGCACGGGATCAGCGTTCGAGCAGTGGATTGCGGCCGGTCCGGAAAGCGAAGCAGACCGAGTGGCGACATTGCACGACCTGTATGAGCGCTGGCCGTTCTTTGCCGGCGTGCTATCGAACATGGCGCAGGTGCTGGCCAAGAGCGACCTGGGCCTGGCGGCCCGCTACGCCGAGCTGGTGGCCGACGAATCCTTGCGGCGCAGGGTGTTCGACAAGATCGTCGATGAGCACCAGCGGACCATCGCCATGCACAAACTCATCACGGGTCACGACGATCTACTTGCCGACAACCCGGCGCTGGCGCGTTCGGTGTTCAACCGATTCCCGTACCTGGAGCCCCTGAACCACCTTCAGGTGGAACTGCTGCGCCGCTACCGCTCGGGCGACGACGACGAATTGGTGCAGCGCGGCATTCTGCTGACCATGAACGGCCTGGCCAGCGCGCTGCGTAACAGCGGGTAGCTCGGCCGTGTGTCGCAGGCCGAATCCGGCGTGCGCCGAGCCGATCGCGAATAGGGTGACGACGTAGCGTTCGGCAGCAGTCGGCGGGGCCCCGGTCCCGCCGACTGCGCGATATCTGGCAAGGAGATCGATGGGCGCACCACCTCTTTGGCTACTTGTGGTTATTGTCGTCGCCATCGCGATTGCCATCGCGTTGTGCAGCGTATGGCTCGCAAATCGCACGCTGTCGGACGTTGGCCAACTACACAATCCGACAATGGCGCCGTTTCTAGGGATTGTCGGGCTTGTTTACGGCGCACTCATCGGATTCACCGTGGTTGTCACCTGGCAACAGTTTGCCGCCACCCAGGTCATTGTCGCCAATGAGGCGTCGGCGCTGACGACGATGTACCGGCAGACCGTCGCCATGCCAGAACCGGAACGGCCCCAGATTCAGCAGCTGCTGCGGCAGTACGCGACCGCGGTGGCGGGTTCCGAATCGAACAAGCAGGCCAGTGACGGCCCGCCCGCGACAGCGCGCGGGCCGCGATAACTCAGATGTACCGCATTGTCGGCAGTCAGTCGTCTGGTGTCGCGTCGAGCGCGATCAATTCGGAGTTTCTCGGCCAGTTGACCGTGCTGGCGTCCGATCGCACCCAGCGCATGATCGACACCAAGCCGCGAATACCCCCACTGCTGTGGGCGGGACTGATCTTCGGCGGCGTTGTGCTGGTAGCGCTTACCGGTTTTCTGCGCCTGGGGAGCACCATCGGCCACGCACTTATATCCAGCGCGATCGCGGTCCTCCTCGGCCTGCTGCTGTGCATCGTCTTCTCACTCGACCATCCTTTCGAGGCCGATCGAGGGATCACGGCCGAGCCGTTTCAGCACTCGCTGGTCGTTTTCGAGGCGGTCGACCGCGGAACATAGTGAGGCCGGCAGGCCACGGATGCAGCGGGGGATTACCGCGCCGTCCGGTTCCGCAGCCTGTCCATCACGCCGCGCACCGCGTGCTCGGTGACCGACAACGGGGACATCACCGTTTCACCCACCCCCACCATGTAGTCGATCCGCTGGACAATCGCCTCCACCGGCTCGACGAGTGCGATGAGCCGCTGGGCGAGATCGTCCAGGCTGTGCAGCACGCCCTCCAGGTGATCCAGACCACCCTCGAGGCGTTCCACCGTGGCATTCAACGCCGATAGTGAGCTGTTCAGCTCGACCATGGTTTTGCCCAGGCCGTCGAGGACGTCCTCGACCTGTTCCACGGTCTTGTCGGCGTTCAGCGCCGCTTGGGTGAGGGTCTTGATCCGGCTTCGCTCGGGCGCGTCGCGCACGGTTTTGTCTGCCATGACGGTAATTATGACCCCGACGGAATCGGGGGAGACCACCGCGGATCTAACTGGATGTGCAGCAACGACACTGTGACAGCGACTGGAGGGTCCGGGTAGCCGCCCGCGATTAGTCCGACCGACTTTTGTCGGGAAGCTTGGCCGCGGCCGCCTCGTCGAGCAGCCAGAGCGTGGTCTCCAGCCCGATAGCCCCGGCGGCCGGTACCGAGACCGGTTGCGCGCCGGCGAGGGCAGCGGCCGCCGCGTCGGCCTTCCCCGCCCCGGCGACCATCAGCCAGACCTCGCGGGAGCGCTGAATGGCCGGCAGTGTCAAGGTGATTCGTTGCGGCGGCGGTTTGGGGGAATCTTCGACCGCGACGACCATGCGGGTGGTCTCGAGGACGGCGGGGGTGTCGGGGAAT
>DASZLQ010000141.1:0-4932 GCA_035552295.1 Mycobacterium sp.
CGTCGTCGCCGGGCAGCGTGGCAATCCGATCGAGCAGTGGCAGGCCGCCAAAAAGGCTGCGTCGGACGCGATGATGGCCGCCGGCGGAACCATCACCCACCACCACGCGGTCGGGGCCGACCACCGCCCCTGGATGCGCGATGAAGTGGGTGATCTGGGCGTGCAGGTGCTGCGCGCGGTCAAGACGACACTGGATCCGGCCGGAATTCTCAACCCCGGCAAGCTGATTCCGTGATCGAGCCCGTTGCGGGGCAGCGCCGGCGCGAGATCGCCAAGGTGACCGCGCTGACCAATCCCGTTTCGGGGCACGGTGCGGCGGTGCGCGCAGCACACACCGCGATCACCAGGCTGCAGCAGCGGGGTGTCGAGGTCACCGAGATCATCGGCGACGACGCCGAGGATGCCCGTTATCTCGCCGGGGCGGCCGCCGAGAAGGGCACGGACGCATTGATGGTCACCGGCGGTGACGGCGTCGTCTCCAATGCGCTGCAAGTGTTAGCGGGCACCGACATTCCGCTCGGCATCATTCCGGCGGGCACCGGCAACGATCACGCTCGTGAATTCGGAATTCCGACAAAGGATCCCGAGGCGGCCGCCGACATCGTGGTCGACGGCTGGACGGAAACCATTGACCTGGGCCGGATTCGCGATGCCAACGGTGTCGACAAGTGGTTCGGCACCGTGGCCGCTACCGGATTCGATTCGTTGGTGACCGATCGCGCCAACCGGATGAGCTGGCCGCACGGGCGACTGCGCTACTACATCGCGATGCTGGCCGAGCTTTCGCAGCTGCGGATGTTGCCGTTTCGATTGGTGCTCGACGGAACGAAAGAGATCGACGCCGATATCACGCTTGCGGCCTTCGGCAACACCCGCAGCTACGGCGGTGGACTGCTGATCTGTCCCAATGCCGACCCCACCGATGGTCTGCTCGACATCACCATGGCGCAGTCGGCATCGCGGACGAGGCTGGTCCGCTTGTTCCCCACCGTCATGAAAGGCACCCACGTCGACCTTGACGAGGTGAGCACGGCACGCGCCAAATCAATCCACGTCGACTGCCCCGGCATCAACGTGTACGCCGACGGCGACTTCGCCTGCCCGCTGCCCGCCGAGATCTCCGCGGTGCCCGCCGCGCTGCAGATTCTTCGTCCCGCGCGATGAGGATCACGGCGGTGTAACAAATCGGCCACCGAATCCGACATCTTGGCGTACGCGCTGCACGGGGAGGCGCGCCGGGCCGGGGGGAAAGATGTCGGGACACCGCAACACCGCACACCGCAAGACCGCGCTGGTCGCCTTGGCGGCTGCGTCGCTGGGCTGCTCAGTATGGCTGTCACCCGCAGCGTTAGCGATTCAAGCTTCGCCCTGGAACGGGCCTTACCTGCTGACCTTCGCGGCCAACCAGAAGACCGGCACCAGCATGGCCGCCCGCCAGCCCGAAACATCCCAGCGGGCCAGCTACTCGTTTACTTCGAACTGCTCAACGGGCGTCTGCGTCGCCACGGTCAATAACCCCCCCGCACCCAAAAACCAATACGAGCAGCGATCGGTCCAGTTCGCCTGGAACGGGTCTCAGTGGGTCCAGCAAATCAACCGGACATGGGATTGCCCACTGCTCGGCGGCCTTGTGGAACACGACCCGGCGAGGTCCATAACGGCCTTGACCCCCGGCCCCGACGGCACCCTGACCGGCGTGTTTCACGCCGATATCGTCGGCGGCGCGTGTAGAGGCACCGTCGAGATGCCGGTGTCCGCCACCCCGGTGAGCCCTCCGGTTATCTAACCGACGCCCCGGCTCAACCAGGTCACTTCAGCGGCGTCGCCGCCATCGCGGTACACCTCGAGCGCCTCGTCCCAGGCCGTTCCGAGCACCGAATCCAGTTCCGCGGCCAGCGTGTCGGCGCCCTGCGCCATCATCGCCCGCAGCCGCATCTCCCCGACCATGATGTCGCCGTTGGCGCTCATCGCACCGCTCCACAAACCGAGCTGTGGGGTGTGGCTGAATCGATGGCCGTCGACTCCGGGGCTGGGATCCTCGGTGACCTCGAACCGCAGCACCGACCAGGAGCGCAGCGCGTTGGCCAGCCGGGCGCCGGTGCCCACCGGCCCGATCCAATTGGTGACGGCGCGCAGCTGGCCGGGCATCGCCGGCTGCGGGGTCCACACCAGGTTGGCCTTGGATTGCAGGCTCGACGACAACGCCCACTCGACATGCGGGCAGACCGCCGCGGGCGAGGCATGGACATACACCACGCCAGCCGTCACGTCGGCGAATTGATTCGACGCACGCATCTCCTGCTCCTTCGGTTCCACAAGGGACGTCTTCCCCAACGACCTGCGGATCCGGAGCAGAAATGCTGATGTTTTTGTGTCGTGCGTGTCTATTGTGCCTTGTGATACCCCTGTTGCGCTAGTCTTCAGTGCCCATTAGGTGTATTCGGATATCACCGCGTCGGAAATCGCCGGCCACAGAGCCAGCGCCCACTCGCCGAAATCGCGGTCCGTGAGGGCGACCATTACGAGCTCCGCCTCGGGATCTGCCCAGATAAAACCGCCTGCTTGGCCGAAATGACCGTAAGTTCGCGCCGAGTTGCGCCCGCCCGTCCAATGCGGCGATTTCGAATCCCTGATCTCGAAACCCAGCCCCCAATCGTTGGGCCGCTGCACGCCGTATCCGGGCAGCACGCCGTCCAAGCCGGGAAATTGCACTCTCGTCGCCTCGTCGTGCAGCTGCGCCGACAGCGTCGCCGGGCGCAGCAAGTCGATGGCAAAGGCGGCGAGATCCGCAACCGTGGACGTCGCCCCGAACCCCGCGGCCTCGCGACCGCCATCCAGCCGGGTGGTCCCCATGGCCAGCGGTTCGCACACCGCCTCGGTCAGGTAGCGGCCGAACCCGATCCCCGACTCCCGCTCAACGGTCTCGGCCAGCACGGTAAAACCGTAGTTGGAATAGATGCGCCGGGCGCCGGGCTTGGCCAGCACACGATCGGCGTGCATCGCCAGACCCGACGCGTGCGCCAACAGGTGACGAACCGTGGAGCCGGGCGGGCCGGCCGGGGTGTCCAAATCGACGACGCCTTCCTCGATGGCGACGTGAACGGCCCGGGCCACCAACGGTTTGGTGACCGACGCCAGCGCGAACACCTGCTTGGTGTCGCCGTGAGTGGCCAGCACCCCGTCAGGTCCAATCACCGCGGCGGCAGCAGCCGGGACCGGCCAGTCGTCGAGGGCGCCGAGGGCCGCCATTACTTCCTGGCGATGTAGTAGTTGTTCAGCGGGTCCGATTCGATCTCGGCCACCCGCACGTCGCCGAAACCGGCGTCGGCGAGCATCGAGGTGGCCAGCTGCGTGCCCCAGGCGGTGCCGAGTCCGGCGCCGTCCAGCGCCAGTGACACCGTCATGCAGTGCATCAGCGAGACGGTGTAGAGGTAGGTGCTCATCGGGACGCCGACGTTGTCCTCGAGCCGGCTCGATGCCTTGATGTCGGCCATCAAGAACACGCCGCCCGGCCGCAGCGCCCGGTTGATGTTTGCCAGCACGCGCGCCGGCTGCGCCTGATCGTGGATGGCGTCGAACACGGTGATGGCGTCGTAGGCGGCGGCCTTGTCCAGTTCGGGCAGGTTGTGAGTCTCGAAGGTCGCGTTGTTCAGGCCGAGCCGCGCCGCCTCCCGGATGCCGGTGGCGATGGCCTCTTCGGAAAAGTCGATGCCGGTGAACCGGCTTGCCGGAAACGCCTGTGCCATCACATTGACCGCATGACCGCTGCCGCAGCCGAAATCGGCGACGTCGGCTCCGGACCGCAAGCGCTCCGGGAGGTCGTCGACCAACGGCAGCACGACGTCGACGAGCGCGGCGTCGAACACCGCGGCGCTCTGTTCGGCCATCAGCGCGTGGAAGCGAGGGAATTCGCTATACGGCAGCCCGCCGCCCTCTCGGAAGCAACCGATGATTTTCTGCTCGACCTCGCCGAGTTGCGGAAGGAACAGCGCCACCAAAGCCAGGTTGTCCGGCCCGGCCACGCGGGTCAGCACGCCCGCGCGGTGCGCGGGCAACGAGTAGGTGGCGCCGTCGGCGTCATAGTCGACGACGTCCCCGGTCGTCATGCCGGCCAACCACTCCCGGACATAGCGTTCGTCAAGGCCGGCGGCCGCGGCGATCTGCGCGCTGGTGGCGGGTGGGAGCCCGGCCATGGTGTCCAGCAGACCGGTCTGATGTCCAATGCTCAGCAGGATTGTCAGGCTTGCGCCGTCGATGGCAGCGGCCATTCGCGCGGTGAACTCTTCGGCAGTTTCCAAGGCCGTCACGCTCAGCGACGCTACACCGGCGTCCCGGGGCTCTCCTGCCCCTCAGTAGGTTGGAGGCCATGAGTCAGACAGTGCGCGGAGTGATTTCACGCAGCAAGGGCGAACCCGTCGAGCTGGTCGACATCGTCGTCCCGGACCCCGGGCCCGGTGAGGCCGTGGTCGACATCATCGCCTGCGGGGTGTGCCACACCGACCTGACTTACCGCGACGGCGGCATCAACGACGAGTACCCGTTCCTGCTCGGCCATGAGGCCGCGGGCACGGTCGAAGCGGTCGGTCCGGGCGTGACCGCGGTCGAGCCGGGCGACTTCGTGATCCTGAACTGGCGCGCGGTGTGCGGCCAGTGCCGGGCCTGCAAGCGCGGCAGGCCCAGCCTTTGCTTCGACACCTTCAACGCCGAGCAGAAGATGACGTTGACCGACGGCACCGAACTCACCCCGGCACTGGGCATTGGGGCGTTCGCCGACAAGACGCTGGTGCACTCCGGGCAATGCACCAGGGTCGATCCCGAGGCTGATCCGGCAGTCGCGGGCCTGCTGGGCTGCGGAGTGATGGCCGGGATTGGCGCCGCGATCAATACCGGCGCGGTCGACCGTAACGACACCGTCGCGGTGATCGGCTGCGG
>DASZLQ010000142.1:0-2799 GCA_035552295.1 Mycobacterium sp.
GATAGGTCGACGAGGGTGAGTTCGTTGTCGGCCGATTCGATTTCGTCGTGCGCGAGCGCGTCTCGGGTCAGCTCCATCAACGCTGTTGTGAACCCGTCGGCAAGTGTTTGCGCGGTGGCGGATTCGATTTTGCGGGTGTCATACCACCAGTCCAGGTGTAGGGCGCCGGCGGTGCGGTAGATGCGCAGTTCGATGGGGTGGCCGAGGCCGGGGATCGCGTCGCGTAGCGGGGTGGCGGTGTCGGGGTCGAGTTGGATGGGAGCGTCGTCGGGGGGCAGGGATGGCAGGTCAGGGATCGTGCCGAGATGGGAGAAGAAGATGTCGGCGGGGCGCGCGGCGCCGAGCAGCCGCGCGGTGGGTGCGTAGAGGTAGCGCAGCAGCCCGGAGCCAATGCCGTAGTGCGGGACGGCGTTCAGCGTGTCGTGCACGTGGTCCAGCAGGTGTTTGGCGCCGGCGCCATCGCCGGTGGCGCAGGTGAGAGTGACCGGGTAGATGGTGGTGAACCAGCCGACGGTGCGGCGCAGGTCAACGTCGGGTTTGAGCACTGATCGGCCCGGCCCGGCGAGGTCAACGCAGACCGGCCCCTGGCCGAGGGCAGTCGCGATCGTCTGGCTCAGCGCGGCCAGCAGCAATTCCTCGATCGGCAGCCGAAGTCGGCGCCGCGCGTCGTCGATCTCGGTGGTTTGCGAGATGGTCAGTGCCGAGGCTAATTTCACCAGATCGGCGACCCCCGGTGCTGCGCTGATTTCCTGGCCGGCCACCGGCAGGTAACTTGCCGTCGCAGTCTGCAGCCAGTAATCGCGGCTTTCCAGCACTGCGGGATGGATGGCCAGCGCGGCGCAGCGCTGCGACCACTCGGTCCACGCTGTGGTGGCCGGTGGCAGCGCAATCTGTTGACCTGCCAACCGTTGCCCGAACGCGGTGAAGATGTCGGTGAGCAGGATGTCGCGCGATGCATCGTCGGCGGCGATCGCGTGCACGCTGAGCGCCAGGTAGCACGGCCCGCCGGGCACCCCACGGATATGGGTGGCGGTCAGCGGTGGGCTGGACAGGTCTTGGTCGCGGATCTGCTCGTTTAGTATGCCCAGCAGCGCTTCGCGCTCTGGTGGACTTCCCGGCGCGACATCGTCGGGAAGCGACCCGGTGGCCAGTTCGGCGAATTCCCGGGGTTCGCCGATGACTTGTTCCCAGGTGCCCGCGCGCTGCACGATTCGCAGCCGCAGCGCGTCGTGCTGGTTGATCACCGCGGTGAGCACCGCACCGATGTCCTCGGCTTGCACGTCGGGCCGCAGCCGCAGGATCAGCGGAACACGCCACTGCCCGCGGTCTGCGACTCCGTGCTCAAGGAAGTAGGCGATGTTCGGCGGAACAGGGGGATGGGTGACTTCAGCCGGTGACTGGCGGCCCAACCCGCCGGCCGCATACCGGGCAGTCAGGGCTTTGGCCAGCCCGGCCACGGTTTGGTTATCGTAGAGGTCTTGGGGGGTGAGGTCGAGTCCGTCGTTGGCGGCGGTCATCGCGACGCTGATCGCGACCAGCGAATCCCCGCCGAGTTCGAAGAAGTTGGCGTTGCGGTCAACCGAGGCGACACCGAGGCACTGCGCCCAGATGCGCTGCAGCGTGGCTTCCATCGGCGAGGTCCCGTTGGTGGCCGCGCGGGTAGCGTCAGCCGCCACACCCGCTGCCGGCGGGTCGGCCGCAGCGGCCGGCGCCCACCCGTGAGCGGGATTGTGCTCGACCCAATGGCGTTGGCGCTCAAAGGGGTAGCCGGGAAGCGTAACCAGTTGTGGCCGCTGCCCGCCCCGCAGCGGGGTCCAGTCGACGTCGATGCCCGCGGACCAAAGCTGCCCGAGCCCCAGCAGGAAGGCATCCCGGTCGTCGCGGTTTTGAGCGTGGTGGCGCATCAGCCGAACGGCGCGGTGACCACTGGACCACCTGGGGTGCCGCATCGCCGACGCGGTCAAGGTGCCGCCCGGGCCAACCTCAACCACGACGCGATGCGGATCGGCAAGCAACACATCGAGTTCATCGGCGAACCGGACCGTGGCCCGCACCTGACGCGCCCACGTCGCGGCATTAGTAGCCTCGCTGGCCGCCAACCAAGTTCCGGTGACGTTGGACAGCAACGGGATCTGCGGCTCCCGCAGGGTCAACCGCGACAAAAACCCGGTGAACTCCGGGATCATCGAATCCATCAGCCGCGAATGGAACGCATGCGAGGTACGGACCCGACGCGCCACGATCCCCGCCTCGGCGAGGCGATCACTGAACTTGCGAATGTTCTCCTCGGATCCGGCAACCACACAGCCGCCCGGCTCGTTGACCGCGGCGACATCGACATCGGCGGTCAGGTGCTCTGCGATGGCATCAGGACCCAGCGCCACCGCGACCATCACACCCCGCGGTGCGGCATGCATCAGACGCGCCCGCATCGACACCACCTTGATGGCCGTGGCAACATCGAAGACACCGGCGATGGTGGCCGCGACATACTCACCGATGCTGTGTCCGGCCAACGCGCCCGGGCGAACACCATAGGTCTCGATCAACTTCGCCAACGCATACTCGACGGTGAACAGTGCGGGCTGGGTCCGGTCGGTGCGTTCCAGATTGCGCGCGGTGCCCTCGAAGATCTCCGCACGCAGGCCGATGCCCAACTCCTGGCCAAACCCTGCGGCGCACTCATCGAAGTGCTCGGCGAACACCGGCTCGGACTCATACAGGCCGCGCGCCATCCCGATGTGCTGAGCGCCCTGACCCGCAAACACGAAGGCGACGCGCCCCGCATTATCGGTGCTT
>DASZLQ010000143.1:0-5607 GCA_035552295.1 Mycobacterium sp.
GAAAGTTTCATCGACCGGATGATCGCGCTCGTCGAGGGCGCCAACCGGCAGAAAACCCCCAACGAGATCGCGCTGAACATCCTGCTGGCCGCGCTGACGATCATCTTCGTCTTCACCGTCGCGACCCTGCAGCCACTGGCTGTCTACTCCAAGGCCAACAACCCCGGCGTCCCGGATACCCAGGCGCTCAACGCAAGTGGCGTCACCGGGATCGTGATGGTGTCGCTGCTGGTGTGCCTGATCCCGACGACGATCGGCGCGCTGCTGTCGGCCATCGGCATCGCCGGCATGGACCGGCTGGTGCAGCGCAACGTGCTCGCGATGTCGGGGCGCGCGGTGGAAGCCGCCGGCGACGTCAACACGTTGCTGCTCGACAAGACGGGCACCATCACCCTGGGTAACCGGCAGGCCGCCGCCTTCATCCCGGTCGACGGAGTCTCTCCCGAGCAGCTGGCCGACGCCGCGCAGCTGTCCAGCCTGGCCGACGAAACACCGGAGGGACGCTCGGTCGTCGTGTTCGCCAAACAACACTTCGGGCTGCGCGCGCGCACGCCGGGCGAACTCGCACACGCCCAGTGGGTGGAATTTTCCGCCGCCACGCGGATGTCGGGGGTCAACCTCGACGGACACATGCTGCGCAAGGGCGCGGCCAGCTCGGTCGCGGAATGGGTACGTGGGCAAGGCGGCAAGGTTCCCACCCAGCTCGGAGAGATCGTCGACGGCATCTCGGCCGGCGGCGGCACCCCGCTGGTCGTCGGGGAAAGCATCAATGGCGAGGCGGCGGTGCTCGGTGTCATCCACCTCAAGGACGTCGTCAAGCAGGGCATGCGTGCCCGCTTCGACGAGATGCGGAAGATGGGGATCCGCACGGTGATGATCACCGGCGATAACCCCTTGACCGCCAAGGCGATTGCCGACGAGGCCGGTGTCGACGACTTCCTCGCCGAGGCCACGCCCGAGGACAAGCTCGCGCTGATCAAGCGCGAGCAACAAGGCGGCAAGCTGGTCGCGATGACCGGTGACGGCACCAATGACGCGCCGGCGCTGGCTCAGGCCGACGTGGGCGTGGCAATGAACACCGGCACGTCAGCCGCCAAAGAGGCCGGCAACATGGTCGACCTCGACTCCGACCCCACCAAGCTCATCGAGATCGTCGAGATCGGCAAGCAGCTGCTGATCACCCGAGGTGCGTTAACGACGTTTTCGATCGCCAACGACATCGCGAAGTACTTCGCGATCATCCCGGCAATGTTCGTCGCCTTGTTCCCCGGGCTGGATCTGATCAACATCATGCGGCTACACAGCCCGCAGTCGGCGATCCTGTCGGCGGTGATCTTCAACGCGATCATCATCGTCATGCTGATCCCGCTGTCGCTCCGCGGCGTGCGCTACACGCCGAGCAGCGCTTCAAAACTGTTGAGCCGCAACCTCTACGTCTACGGGCTCGGCGGCATTATCGCCCCGTTCATCGGGATCAAGCTGATCGACCTCATCGTCCAATTCGTCCCCGGGATGTCCTGACATGAAGTTCTCCAATTTCGTCCGTATGCACTGGGCGGCCTTCCGCGCGCTCCTGGTGCTGACCGTAATCACCGGTCTCGCCTATCCGCTGTTCATCTGGCTGGTCGCGCAGATACCGGGACTGCACGACAAGGCCGAAGGGTCGATCCTCACCGCCAACGGCAAGCCGGTCGGCAGCCGGCTGATTGGTCAGCTGTTCACCGGCAAGGACGGCAACGCGCTGCCGCAATACTTCCAGAGCCGTCCCTCGGCGGCCGGCAACGGATACGACCCGCTGTCGTCGAGCGCGAGCAACCTCGGGCCGGAAAGCATCGTCGACACAGCCGCCGATCCGTCGCAGCTGGCCGCCGGCAAGTCCGCTTCCGATGCGGGCTTCAAGCCGAGCCTGCTGACGCAGGTGTGCACACGCAGTGCCGCTGTGAGCCAGCGGGAGGGTGTGGACGGGTCACGCCCGTTCTGCACGGGTGGCGGTGTGGGAGCGGTGCTGTCCGTGATCGGCCCCCGGGACTCCCGCGGCAACGTCATCCACCCCACCCGGGTGGTCAGCGTCAACGAGCCGTGCCAGACGGCGTCGACGCCGTTCCTGACGCTCTACGAGGGTGCCCGGGTCGAGTGCGCCAAGTACGGCGAGGACTACACGATCGGCCAGATCGTGGCCATCCGCGGGGCCGCACCTGCCAACCCGGCCGTACCCGCCGACGCAGTCACCGCCGGCGGCAGCGGCCTGGACCCGAATATCTCACCGGCCTACGCCGACATCCAGGTCGCCCGCGTAGCCAAGGCCCGGCACGTCAGCCCTGATCAGATACGTGCGGTCGTTGCGCAGTACCGCAGTGCCCGCACCCTTGGCTTTCTCGGTGAGCCGACGGTGAACGTGTTGCAACTCAACATGCAACTCGATCATCAGTATCCAGTCTCGAGCTAGCGCTACAGGGGGATGATGGTTGACGTGAGCGACGTCGGCCTCCCGGCCCACCATCCCAAACGCGGGGAACTACGCATCTACCTCGGCGCTGCTCCGGGCGTCGGCAAGACGTACGCGATGCTCGGAGAAGCCCACCGGCGGTTGGAACGTGGCACCGACTTGGTGGCGGCCGTTGTCGAGACCCACGGACGAGCGAAAACCGCTGAGCTGCTTGAGGGCATCGAGGTCATTCCGCCGCGCTGCATCGAATATCGTGGTGGCAGCTTTCCCGAACTCGACACGCCCGCCGTGCTGGCTCGGCATCCCCAGGTGGTCCTGGTCGACGAACTCGCCCATACGAATACACCGGGCAGTAAGAATCAAAAACGGTGGCAGGACGTCGAGGAGCTACTCGACGCCGGGATCACCGTGATCTCCACCGTCAACATCCAGCATCTGGAAAGCCTCAACGACGTCGTCGCGCAAATCACCGGTATTGAACAGCAAGAAACGATACCGGATTCCGTTGTGCGTCAGGCTTCGCAGGTGGAACTCATCGACATCACACCGGAGGCGCTGCGTCGCAGGCTATCCCACGGAAACGTCTACGCGCCCGAAAGGATGGATGCGGCGCTGTCGAATTACTTCCGCCGCGGAAACCTCACGGCCCTAAGGGAATTAGCCCTGCTGTGGCTAGCGGACCAGGTGGATACCGCACTTGCCAAGTACCGCGCGGAGAACAAAATCACCGACATGTGGGAGGCTCGCGAGCGAGTCGTGGTGGCGGTCACGGGCGGTCCGGAATCGGAGACGTTGGTACGACGGGCATTCCGGATCGCGTCGAAGTCCAGCGCCGAGCTGATGGTTGTGCACGTCCTGCGCGGTGACGGGCTGGCCGGCCTATCGGAGCGCAGGACGAGCAAGATTCGTGAGCTGGCCAACAGCCTCGATGCTTCCCTGCATACCGTGGTCGGTGACGACGTCCCCACCGCCCTCCTGGATTTCGCCCGTGAGAACAACGCGACCCAGCTGGTGATCGGCACATCTCGCCGGCCCCGGTGGGCGCGCATTTTCGAGGAGGGCATCGGCACGAGGATCGTCGAGCTTTCCGGAAAGATCGACGTGCACATGGTCACGCATGAGGAATCCAAGCGCGGCTTTCGGAGAGCGTCGCTCGCCCCGCGCGAGCGACGCATCGCATCCTGGCTGGCGGCAGTCATCGTGCCGTCGGTCATCTGCGGGGTCACGGTGACCACGCTCGACCGGTATCTGGATAACGGCGGCGAGAGCGCTTTGTTCTTCGTCGGGGTGCTGCTGGTGGGCTTGCTGGGAGGCGTTGCCCCGGCAGCGCTTTCGGCGGTGCTGTCCGGGTTGCTGCTGAACTACTACCTGATAGCTCCGCGGCACAGCTTCACCATCGCCGAACCCAACAGCGCCATCACCGAGTTGGTCCTACTGCTGATCGCGGTCGCGGTCGCGGTCCTGGTGAACTTCGCCGCCAATCGTGCCCGGGAAGCACGGCGCGCGTCCCAAGAGGCCGAGCTGCTGACGCTGTTCGCGGGATCGGTGCTGCGCGGCGCCGACCTCGAGACGCTGCTCGAACGCGTGCAGGAGACCTACTCACAGCGCGCGGTCAGCATGCTGCGGGAGCCCAGCGAAGACGACCGCGCAAGCGGAAAGAAGAGCTACGTTGTCGCCTGCGTGGGCAGAGATCCTTGTGTGAGCGTTGATTCCGCTGACACCGCGATCGAGGTCGGCAACGACGAGTTCTGGATGCTGATGGCCGGCAGGAAGCTCTCGGCACGCGACCGCCGAGTGCTCACCGCGGTGGCCAAACAAGCCGCAGGCCTTATCAGGCAGCGCGAACTGGCCGAAGAAGCCAGTCACACCGAGGCGGTCGTGCGGGCCGACGAGCTGCGTCGCTCCCTGCTGTCGGCGGTCAGCCACGATCTGCGCACGCCGCTGGCCGCGGCCAAGGTCGCGGCATCCAGCTTGCGCGCCGAAGATGTCGCCTTCTCGCCGGAGGACACCGCCGAATTGCTGGCCACCATCGAGGAATCCATCGACCAGCTGACCGCGTTGGTCGGAAACCTGCTCGATTCCTCGCGTCTGGCCGCCGGCGTGATTCGCCCTGATCTGCACCGGGTGTATCTCGAGGAAATGGTGCAACGCGCGCTAGTCAGCATTGGCAAGGGCGCCACCGGTTTTTACCGACCCGCCATCGATCGCGTCAAGGTCGACGTCGGCGATGCCGTGGTGATGGCCGACGCCGGCCTACTGGAACGGGTCCTTGCCAACCTGATCGACAACGCGCTGCGGTACGCGCCCAACAGTATCGTGCGGGTCAATGCGGGCCAGGTGGGCGATCGCGTCCTGATCAATGTCATCGACGAGGGCCCCGGAATCCCGCACGGGACCGAGGGTCAAATCTTCGAAGCGTTCCAACGGCTCGGTGATCACGACAACACCACCGGCGTGGGTCTGGGGATGTCGGTGGCACGCGGCTTCGTCGAGGCCATGGCCGGCACCATTGCGGCAAGCGATACCCCCGGCGGCGGACTCACCGTCGTGGTGGAACTGGCCGCCCCGCAGGCGATTGGTGCACGATGACCCGGGTGTTGGTGATCGACGACGAGCCGCACATCCTGCGGGCGCTGCGAATCAACCTGTCCGCACGAGGCTACGAGGTCATCACCGCCTCGACCGGCGCCGGTGCGCTGCGCGCCGCCGCCGAGCACAAGCCTGACGTGGTGATCCTCGACCTCGGCCTGCCCGACATATCCGGTATCGAGGTGCTGGGTGGTCTGCGCGGCTGGCTCGCCGCACCGGTGATCGTGTTGTCGGCACGCACCGATTCGTCGGACAAGGTCGAAGCGCTGGACGCCGGCGCCGACGACTACGTCACGAAACCGTTTGGGATGGACGAATTCCTGGCCCGGCTGCGGGCCGCGGTGCGGCGGGGCGCCGCCGCGTCCGACACCGACGAGCCCGTCATCGAAACATCGTCGTTCACCGTCGATCTGGCCGCCAAGAAGGTGACCAAGAACGGCTCGGAGGTCCACCTGACCCCCACCGAATGGGGCATGCTCGAGATGCTGGTGCGCAACCGCGGCAAACTCGTCGGCCGCGAGGAGTTGCTCAAGGAAGTCTGGGGCCCGGCCTACGCCAAGGAAACCCATTAT
>DASZLQ010000144.1:0-16534 GCA_035552295.1 Mycobacterium sp.
TCAGTCTCCACAATCTCCACGACGCCCGCGCGCCACAGCAGCGCATAAAGCTGTCGCAGGGGCACAGTCAGCACAGAAGCTAACGTCGAAGTTATCGGATCGGCCAGGACATCGGTCGTCGACATATGTCCGACGTTGACCGGCCGACCCGGCTCAACGGCAAATCCTTCGTTACTGAAAGGCAAATGATGGCCGAAAAGAAGGCTCGCAGGGCGACGTCCCAGAGCGAGGCTGTGCAGAAAATCCGCGAAGGCGAGACCTTCGCCGTAAATCTTCCGGTGCTCGGACAGATGGAGATACCACGGCCGGAGCAACTGGCCTACTACGGCGGTCTGGCGGCGCTGGCCGCGCTCGAACTCATCGACTGGCCGGTGGCTGTGGTCATCGCCGCCGGACACCTATTGGCGAGCAACCACCACAACCGGCTCATCGAGGAGCTCGGCGAGGCGATGGAAGAGGTCTAGCCGCTACCCGGTCCGGCTACTGGCCGGGTTCGCCGGGGACGCGCTGGTGCACGGTCAGCAACACGTGGTCGAACTGGCTTTGCACGCTAGCCGATGGGGCTGGCAGGCTGACGACTTCGCTAACCAATTGCTTGGCCAGCGCGCGCAGCTTGACGTTGGTCTCCTGCGACCGCCACTGCAGCACGCGAAACGCCTGGTCCGCACTGACCCGGTAGACGGCGATCAAGACACCCTTGGCTTGCTCGATATCCGAGCGGTTCTCGAACAAGTCCGGCAGTGCTTCGTCGAGCACCTCCTGCCGGGTCTCGAATCGCGCTTCGTCGAATGTGTCGGTGAGGTCGATGTAATAGCCCGCGGTCCCCACCACCGCCCCCGATTCGTCCAGGATGCGGTCGGCCACGACGATCGCATCATGCACACCGCCGGCGGTGTCGATGAACCGGTGACGGCTCGAGAACGACTGTCCAGAGTGCAACGCATGATCGAGCAGATCCCGGACGTATTCACGGTCATCCGGATGCTTGTGCGACAGAAGCAGTTTCGTCGTCGGCACGACGGACCCGGGTTCGTACCCGTGCATCCGCGCGACCTCGTCGGACCATTCCCAGCGTCCGCCCGCGAACCAGAAGCGGAAGCTGCCGACGTTCAAGTATCCGGGGGCGGCGACCTCGGCCGCGTCCGTTCGGCTGGGCTGTTGCACGTCCCCATCTTCCCACCGGGCGGATTCGGCGGCCAGCGTGCGGGCAGAAACGGGCGCTGTCCGCCCGGGGGGCCCGGACGGTCCGGGTTGAGGGTAACGTCGCATGCGGACGTTCAAACCAACTGGATTAGGACGCGGGAGCGCACGCCGAGTGCGCTGAGAGGACGGCTCGGGGCCGTCGACCGTACGAACCTGACCGGGTAATGCCGGCGTAGGGAGATGACAGATGACCGTAATTGTCGAACCATCCGTGACCACCGGACCCATCGCGGGCAGCAGCAAGGCCTATCGCGAACTGGACGGGGTGCCCGGCGTGCGGGTGCCGTTCCGCCGGGTGAATCTGTCCACGGGAGACCACTTCGACCTCTACGACACTTCCGGGCCGTACACCGATGCGGAGGCGGTGATCGACCTGACGTCGGGTTTGCCCGCGCGACCCGGGGTGGTGCGCGACCGCGGCACTCAGCTGCAGCGGGCCCGCGCCGGCGAGGTCACCGCGGAGATGGCGTTCATCGCCGCCCGCGAGGACATGCCCGCCGAGCTGGTGCGCGACGAGGTCGCCCGTGGCCGCGCGGTGATCCCGGCCAACCACAACCACCCCGAGAGCGAGCCGATGATCATCGGCAAGGCCT
The DNA here is from genome assembly GCA_035552295.1 of Mycobacterium sp. Lineage (GTDB taxonomy): Bacteria > Actinomycetota > Actinomycetes > Mycobacteriales > Mycobacteriaceae > Mycobacterium. The sequence goes on from DASZLQ010000144.1 coordinate 1,797, forward strand.
TCGCGGTCAAGGTGAACGCGAACATCGGCAACTCAGCGGTGACGTCCTCGATTGCCGAAGAGGTCGACAAGATGGTGTGGGCCACCCGCTGGGGTGCGGACACCATCATGGACCTGTCCACCGGTAAGAACATTCACGAAACCCGCGAGTGGATCCTGCGCAATTCGCCGGTGCCGGTCGGCACCGTGCCGATATATCAGGCCCTGGAGAAGGCCAAGGGGGATCCCACCGAGCTGACCTGGGAGATTTACCGCGACACGGTGATCGAGCAGTGCGAGCAGGGCGTCGACTACATGACCGTGCACGCCGGCGTGCTGCTGAGGTACGTGCCGCTGACCGCCAAGCGCGTCACCGGCATCGTCAGCCGTGGCGGGTCGATCATGGCGGCGTGGTGCCTGGCCCATCACCGGGAGTCGTTCCTCTACACCAACTTCGAGGAGCTGTGCGACATCTTCGCGCGCTACGACGTCACCTTCTCACTCGGTGACGGGCTCCGGCCGGGGTCGATCGCCGATGCCAACGACGCCGCGCAGTTCGCCGAGCTGCGCACCCTGGGCGAGCTGACCAAGATCGCGAAAGCCCGTGGCACACAGGTGATGATCGAGGGGCCGGGGCATATCCCCATGCACAAGATCGTGGAGAACGTGCGGCTGGAAGAGGAGCTCTGCGAAGAGGCGCCGTTCTACACGCTGGGTCCGCTGGCCACCGACATCGCGCCGGCTTACGACCACATCACCTCGGCGATCGGGGCGGCCATCATCGCGCAGGCCGGTACCGCGATGCTGTGCTACGTGACCCCGAAGGAACACCTGGGGTTGCCCGACCGCAAGGACGTCAAGGACGGGGTGATCGCTTACAAGATCGCCGCGCACTCGGCGGACTTGGCCAAGGGCCATCCGCGTGCACAGGATCGGGACGACGCCCTGTCGACGGCACGTTTCGAGTTCCGCTGGAACGATCAGTTCGCGTTGTCGTTGGACCCTGATACCGCACGGGAATTCCACGACGAGACACTGCCCGCCGAACCGGCCAAGACGGCGCATTTCTGCTCGATGTGCGGACCCAAGTTCTGCTCGATGCGGATCACCCAAGATGTCCGTGAGTACGCGGCCGCGCACGGACTCGACAGCGAGGAAGCCCTCGAGGCGGCGCTGCAACAGGGTATGGAGGAGAAGTCGGCCGAATTCGCCGAGCACGGCAATCGGGTGTATCTGCCGATCACGCAGTGAGCTACCTGCCGCTGCCGCCGCCGGGCACCACCCCGCTGCGGGTGCTGTCCATCGCCGGATCGGACTCCGGCGGCGGCGCGGGCATCCAGGCCGACATGCGCACCTGCGCCCTGTTGGGGATACATGCACTTTGCGCGGTGACCGCAGTGACAGTGCAGAACTCCGTGGGCGTCAAAGGTTTTCACAAAGTCCCCGGAAACGTCATCGGCGCCCAGATCGAGGTGGTGTGCCAGGACATCGGGCTGCAGGCCGCCAAAACCGGGATGCTGGCGTCGACCCAGATCATCGCCGCGGTCGCACAGAGTTGGCGCGACCATGCCCCGGACGCGCCGCTGGTAGTCGACCCGGTCTGCGCATCGATGCACGGTGATCCGCTGCTAGATGACAGCGGACTGGATTCGCTTCGCGCCGAACTGTTTCCACTGGCGACACTGGTGACACCTAACCTGCACGAGGTGCGGCTGCTGGTCCATATCGACGTGGTCGACACCGATTCCCAGAGGGAGGCGGCTCGCGCACTGCACGCGCTCGGACCGACTTGGGCACTAGTGAAGGGCGGGCATCTGCGCGGGTCTGCCAGCAGCACGGATCTGTTGTTCGACGGCACCGACTTTCACGAGTACGAGTCGGCGCGGGTGGACACCACTCACGACCACGGCGCGGGTGACACCCTGGCCGTTGCCACGGCTTGCGCGCTGGCGCACGGGTTCGCCGTACCCGACGCTGTCGAGTTCGGGAAGCGGTGGGTGACCGAATGCCTGCGCGCCGCCTATCCGCTCGGGCACGGCCACGGCCCGGTGTCCCCCCTGTTTCGGCTGTCATGAACCTCGAGCAGATCGCGGGCGTCGCGCACCAACCCGCCGGCACACCGGCCGGCACCGTGGTGCTCACGCACGGCGCGGGCGGCAACCGGGAATCCCAACTGTTACAACAGGTTTGCGAGGAATGGGCGCGGCGTGGCTGGCTCGCGGTGCGGTACAACCTGCCCTACCGCCGGCGCCGGCCGACCGGTCCGCCGTCCGGCTCGGCGGCCAGCGACCGCGCCGGAATCGTCGAGGCGATCACCGTGTGCCGCGGCCTTGCCGACGGCCCGCTGATCGCCGGCGGACATTCCTACGGCGGCCGGCAGACGTCGATGGTCGTCGCCGCGAACGAAGCACAGGCGGAGGTGCTGACGCTGTTCTCCTATCCGGTGCACCCACCCGGCAAGCCCGAGCGGCCCCGCACCGAACATCTGCCCGACATCACGGTGCCAACGGTGTTCACCCACGGCACATCGGACCCCTTCGGCACGCCGGCCGAGGTGGGCGATGCCGCGGCGATGATCGCCGCGCCAACCGAAGTTGTCGAAATCGCGGGCGCCCGGCACGACTTGCGCTCCAAGAACCTCGACGTCGCCACGCTCGCGGTGGATGCGGCGCTGGGCCTGCTGCGCTGATTTGCAGTCCAAACTGGACAGTTTTAGCTGTCTAGTTTAGCGTTGGCGGTATGGATGATATCGGCGAGTCTGCTGTGACGGCGGCCCGAGATCTTCGGGTGGTCTTCAGCCGGCTGCGGCGCCGGTTGAGAGACGTCGCGGTTGGCGGGGATCTGACACCGTCACAGACGGCAGTGCTCACCCGGCTCTGGAAAGAGGGGGCATCGTCGGCCAGCGCATTGGCCGGCGCAGAGCGGGTACGTCCCCAGTCGATGGCCACCATAGTGACCGCCCTCGATCAACGCGGACTCATTGAGCGCACGCCCGACCCGGAAGACGGTCGGCGCCAGATGGTCTCGTTGACCGAGGCGGGCCGTGAGCGCGCCGAGAGCGCCCGTCAAGTGCGGGAGGAATGGCTGGCACGCGCCATGCAACAGCGGTACTCCGAACCCGAGCGTCGCATCATCCTTGACGCGTTATCGCTGCTCGAGCGCTTGACCGAACAATAAGGCACGAAAGGACAAATTTCGCAATGGAATTGGGAGTGCATTTTATCGATTTCCTACCGGGTGACCCGGCGAAGCTAGGCCCGACGCTGGCCGATGCGGCCAAGGCCGCCGAGCAAGGCGGCGCCACGCTGTTCACCTTGGCTGACCATTACTTCCAGATGGAAGCCCTTGGGCCCGCGCAGGATCCGTTCCTCGAGGGCTATACATCCCTGGGCTTCCTGGCCGGACAGACGACGACGATCGACCTGGCCCTGCTGGTTACGGGGGTCACTTATCGCTATCCGGGAGTGCTGGCCAAAGCCGTCACCACGCTTGACGTGCTGTCCCAGGGCCGATCGATGTTAGGGCTGGGCGCGGCGTGGTACGACCGCGAACATGCCGCCCTTGGTATTCCGTATCCGCCGCTGAGCACACGCTTCGAGATGCTGGAAGAGACGCTGCAGATTTGCCGGCAGATGTGGAGCGACGATGACGGGCCGTATAACGGCGAGCACTATCAGCTGGCCGAGACAATCTGTGAGCCGCAACCGATCCGACGCCCCCCGATCCTGATCGGCGGCGACGGCGAAAAGAAGACGCTACGCCTGGTCGCGCAGTACGCCGATATCTGGAACAGCATGGCGACCGATGTCGACGAGCTGAAGCACAAGGTCGATGTGCTGAACCGCCACTGCGCCGCGGTGGGGCGTGATCCCGGCGAAATCCGCAAGACGGCCGGCGGCTTGTTGCCGGCCGACCCGTTCGAGGACACCGACGGGTACTTGAAAACCGTGGAAGGCTATGCCGAGCTGGGCATCGAGATGATCAACGTCGGTCCCCTCCCCGGAAACCCAGACCCCGTCGGCTTCATCCGCCGGTACGCCGATCAGCTGATACCGAAGCTCGCTGAGATAGGTTGAGCCGCAACGGCTATCACCGCCGCCGGCGCGCTGGAATGCGTGTGTGTGGTGCCGCCGAATAGGGCCCCGAGGATCCCTGCGAATATCACGAGCGCGGTCACGACCACACCAATGACGATTCCGGCGATTGCCATACCCCGGCCGCCCTGACCGCTCTGCTTGATCTGGCCCAGTGCCAGAAAGCCGAAGATGATGCCCAGGATGCCACCGATGATGCAAAGCCAACCGAACAAGGAACACACCAGCGAGGCGATGGCCATCCCATTGGTACCGATGCGTTGCGGCGGCGGTTGATAACCATAACCACCCGGTGGTGGCTGAGAACCATAGCCGCCCGGTGGAGGCGGCGGGTAGCTGGGCGGTTCTTCCGTCACGGGCGCCTCCTAGCCGAATTGCGAGTGGCACATAACTGTACGCGGCGCGGTCCTCGCTTGTCGCGGAATAGTTCATCCGGGATAACGCGAGTAGCACGCGTCCATGTTGCCGGTCACGCCGCCACGAAACGCCGCTATCCGCGTGAAACCGGCCGGAACACTGGTACCGTCCGCGTCGCTGGCGACCTGGTGGTTGGTGAGCAAGCCCGCAACGGCTTCGTCGAGATCGCCCGCGGTCAGCAAAAGCTCCTTTTTAGAAGGCAAGTCGATAGGCTCGGCCATCTTGCGGTGCACAACACCGGTCAGGCATGCGGTACGCAACGCGGTCCACGGGCTTTGCATTGGTAGCCCGCGTTCGTGCTGTACCGCCAGCGCGTATCTGGACATCACCACCGACAGGGCCGTGTCGTCACCTTGCGGCAGCGTGTGTTCGCTCTCGGCGGAGACCTTCGCCATCGTCGCCAGCCCGGGCAGGTCGATCACGATGGTGTTGGTGGCCGGACAGTAGGACGCCGGCGGGCTGGCTTTCGCATCCGGGCAATCGGCCGGCTTATAGGACAACGTCGGCGGATTCTTCGGGGAGTAAATTTTTCCCAAAAGCTCCATCAGCGTCGACAAGGTGTCCTCGTTGATCGTGACCTCACCGGTCTCCGGGTCCCCACTGGTATCGACGCGCAGGGTCTTGGGCAGGTCACCGCGGCGCTGCTCGATTTCCTGCTTGTCGATTCCCGCGCACGCCGAAGCCCCACTGATGAAGCCCATCTGGAAGGCACTGATCCGATCCAGGGCCGAACCGTGTTCGTCGTCGTTTTCGGTGTCGGCGTCCATAACCGGGTCACGGGTGGTGATGATTCCCGCCAGCACGTGGTCGAGTCCATCAGCAGTGCTCAGCGTGAAGCGCGGCGACTTGCCATCGGCCACCCAGAACAGGTAGACGCCGGCGAAACAGTCGGCCTGCTGCTCGCGAACGATGGTGACGTCTTTGCGGGTCACCAGCTTCGCCATCTGCTGCAAGGCATGTCCGAACTCGTGCGCCAACACACCGTTGACGGACATGTCGCCGAAATAGCGTTGCGCGACGGCCATGAATACCCCGCGATCCCAGGCGATCAAGTTGCAGCGCGACGTGAAAAACGCGTTGACGAGCTTGTAGGTGTCGTTGTGGCACACGATCGGACTACTCGGACTATTGGAGTCGTAGGAGACCAGCTTGCCGACCGGGATGAAAGTTCCCTTCAGAGATTCGCCGTATACCGACTTCCAGTACTCTTCGATGTCGTTGACCGATAGCAACGACAACTTGTCGATCGTCCCGTTGTCGGTGTTGACCACCGTTCCGGTCGGACTGGGTGCGTTCGGGCGAATCCCGCTGGGACCGTTAGTGGCGGGCAGACCCCCGACCCGGAACGGGTCGTTGAGCATCGACAGGGCGCGCCCCTCGACGAAGGTGCTGCAGCCCGCCACCACGAGTATCGCCGCTGCGCAGGCGATTGCCGCCTTCAGCGCCGCCGCCGCCGCGTGCCCGCGACCACCGGCCAGTCGACGTCGATTCCGCGCGTGGTTATCCATGACCAACCTCATCCCGACCGGCCTGCACGGCAGCATCAAAGGGACCCTATTGTAGGTCCGTTGATCAACGAGCGTGCCATAAATGAGCGCCCCAGCAAACCCCAGGCCTCGGATCAGGTCTGGCGGGTCTGGCGCTACGGCACCCGTGTGCGGTGCCGCTTGTCGTAGGGCGGGACACCGTTGATCCCCCCGATTGACTGCGCATAGCTGCCGACCGCGAACGCCACCCCAGAACCCATAACCGCCAGCGCTTCCCGGTTGATGTTGTCGATAGTATCCCGGGGACCCTGGTAGTTGGGGTCGAACGAGACGCCGGTCTGACCGCCCCATAGTCGTGCTTGCACAGTGGTTTTCAGCTGCGGACCACCGGCGGTCACACCCCCGATCGGTACACCGGAAACCATGAACGGATGGTAGTCGGCCCTGGCGTTCAGCGGCATGTCCGCCGGCCGCTTGCCGGCCAGGTTGAGATAGCCGTCCAGGGTGCGTTCGATGCCGGCGGAACCATCTGGCACATCCGCGGACGTCACCCCAACGCCGGGCGGACCGGACTGATCGCCGTCGTCGGTGAAATAACCGGCGTTCGGCGAACCCAGCATGTCGAAGTTCAGATATAGCGCAATGTCGTTGAGCTGGTCGCGGTTCAGGCCGAAGACGTAATCCATTGCTCCGTTGGGGCCGTCTTCCTCGGCTCCCCAGAACACGAACCGCACCGCGTTGCTCACCGGCGCCAGCGGACCCAACTGCAGCGCCGTTTCCAGTACCGCCGCCACCCCGGACCCGGCGTCGTTGATGCCGGGGCCGCCACTCGGGCCGTCCAGCCGTGCACCCACCATGACGACCTCGTGCGTCGAGCCGGTCTTGGTCTGCGCCAGCACGTTTCGCGAAGTGATCTTGATGTTCTGCGCATCCAGCACCAAGCGCACCGGTGCGGTGGTGCGTTCCAGTGCGTCGGCGCCGCCGTACGGGCCGACAACCCCGACCGGCACGGTCAGGCGGTTGTAGTACCCGGGATTGAACAACGTGGGTGGCGCTCCCTCGCCGTCGGGCCGGCTGACGACCAGCAGCGCTACGGCGCCCTTGGCCACCGCGCTGTTCTGCTTGTCGACCACCGAGCAGCGGGTGTCGTCGACGACGGCGATCGCGCCCTTGGGCACCGCGGCCGGGTAATCGTTTGCCGCGCAGCCGGCCGGTTGGGCGGGCCGGACCACTGGGCCGGTCAGGCCGCCCGGCGGTGTCCGGACCAGCAGCGAGGCCTGGTCGACCTGATAGTTGCGGCCGGCAATCGTCAGCGTCGGCTTACCGGGCGATTCGGTGTACAACCGGTCGAACTGCGGCGTCGACACCTCGAAACCTCTGCTGTGCAACGTCTTCGCCACATACTCCACGCTGGCGCCGTAGCCCGGCGTGCCCTGCGCCCGGTTCCCCTTGTTGGCATTGGCGATATCCTGCAGCGCGCGCAGGTGGCCGAACATCCGGTCGATGGTCACCTTTGCGGCCAAGCCACGACCCAGATCCGGTGCCGCAGCGGGCGGCGCGGGCCGCGGAGATGAGCAGCCAGCCAGCAGCCCGGCCACCAGCAGCACCGCGCCCAGCCGACGGAGCGTGGCTCGTGTCATGGCTTGGAGAGCACGTGGCGCGTACGGTCCGCCATGATCGGGACTCCGTTTCGTCCGCTGAGGTCTTGCGCGTACAGAGCCACCGCGTAGGCAACGCCGCCGCCGTTGATGCCCAGCGAGGTGCGGTCGATGTGGTCGAGAGTGTCGGCCTTCTGGTGATAGTTGGGATCGAAAGGCTCGTTTGCGGTCCCGCCCCACAGCTTGGCCTGCTCATCGGACTTCTTGTTCTCCGCACCGGAGAACAGGCCGCCCGCCGGGATACCCGCCAGGGTGAATCCGTCGTAGTCGGAGCGACCGTCGAAGGAGGTGTCTTGCGCGGTCTTGCCGGCCGACTTCAGATAGGCGGCAAGTGTGCGCTCGATACCGGCCGAGCCCTCCGGTACCACCGGCTGGCCGCGCGCATCCGGCGGCAGCGATTGGTCTCCGTCATAGGTGAAGTAACCGGGATTCGGCGACGCGAGCATGTCGAAGTTGAGGTACAGCGCAATGTGTTTGAGCGCGTCGAGGTTGAGGGACTCGACATAGTTGCGCGATCCGATCAGTCCGAGTTCCTCTGCGCCCCAAAAGCCGAACCGCACCGCGTTTTGCACTTGCGGTGAATTCCCCAGCTGCACTGCGGTTTCCAGAACTGCGGCCACCCCCGACCCATTGTCGTTGATGCCCGGTCCTTCCGGCACGCTGTCCAGGTGTGCGCCTGCCATGACCACGTCGGTCGTCGAGCCGGTCTTGGTCTGCGCGATGACGTTGCGGGCCTTGAAGCTCTGGCTGCTGGCATTGAGCTTGATCGTGGTGCGTCCCGGCTGGGCGCGCAGCTGCACCCCGACCGACTTGGTCACGCCAACCACCGGGATCTTTACGTCGGTGTCCGCTCCCAGGGTCCCGCCCATCTGCTGCTCGTCGACATTGTCGGCGACGATCATCGCCACGGCGCCGCGCTGCGCCGCGGCATCCTCCTTCTGGGCGAACGGGCAAGTGCCGCGATCCACCAGCACCACGGCGCCTTGCGTTCCCAGCCCGTCAAAGTCGGAGGCCTTACATCCCGGGCTTTCTCCGGTCGGTCCGGCCACCATCGGCCCGCTCACCCCGTCCGGCGGTGTACCGAGACTGTAGTCCAGCGCGCGCGTCTCGACGGGCTTGCCGCCGACCGTGACCTCCGGCTTGTCGGCGTGAAATACCCGGGCCGAGAACTCCGGCGTCTGCACATCAAAACCGCTGTTGCGCAGTGTGTTCACCACATAATCGACGCTGGCTTCGTAGCCGGGGGTGCCCACCGCACGAGTGCCATTGTTGGCGTTGGCAATGTCCTGGAGTTTCGACAGGTGCGCCATCATCGCGTCGGTCGTGACCTTGTTGTGTAACGCAGTGGCGAACTTGGCCGAATCGGGGTTGCCGGTCCCCTGCTGCGAGTTGGCCGGCCGATGGAGGCAGCCGGCCGCAAATACCGTGAGTGCGACCAAGGCGAGCACCGCCGGGATCGTCCTGGATTTGTTCACCATCGCGCCCAACGTTAGACCGCGGCGCACGTGGCGCGCCGATTGACACGATGACGGTGGCGGCGGGTCCGGAGCTCCAGCTCAGACATACAGCGCGGTAAATGGCGCAAACGGGATGTTGCGCACCACAAACCAGGCCAGCGCCAACGCCAGCGTCACCGCCGCGGACCATCGATAGTGCTGCCAGCTCCGGATCCGGCGGCCTGCCAAGCGGCCGTAAATCCACGCCACGTATGCCCACACCAACAGCCCGATCACCACCAGGGCCAGAGCGTTAAACCTCGCGGCCGCTACCAGATTGCCGTGCATCAGTGAGTACAGCATCCGCAAGCTGCCGCACCCGGGGCAGTCGATCCCCAACAGTGCCTTGGTGGGGCATACCGGGAGCGGGCCGTGCGGGGTGGTCGGATCGCCCACCCAGATAGCCGCGCACACCAGAGTTGTGCCCGCGGCCACCATCAGTGGCGCACCAAGACTCAGCCGGCCCGAACCCAGGCTCACCATGCACCCAACCGAGCTTTAGAACATCAGGGCAAGCATCGCCGAGTTCGAGTTACCGGCCACCAGGGCACCAATCACCACCAGGATGAGGTAGATGACGCCGCCCACGGCGCCCACGATGATCGACCAGATTGCCCACTTCCTGGCACTCTCGGCGGACGCCTGCGCTTCGGCGTACTGACCCTGCGCCCATAATCCGGACACCTGGGTGGACTTGACGATAGCGACGATCCCGGGGATAAGGCAGAACACCAGCGCCACAATGGACAACACCAAGTGGTTATTCGGCGCTTGCCCCGCGGGCGGCTGCTGCGGCGGGTAACCGGGAGGGGGAGGCGGCTGTGCGGTCATCAAGTTCTCCAGTCAAGAGAAGTTAGCTGGCGTGAAGCGGTGCTTACCATACCTGAGCGGCGCCGCGAGAGCAGCATGTACGCGAGATTCGTTATTCGGCGAATCGTCACGAGCGCAGTGAGGATCACGCACGGGATCCTGGAGCTGCCACCGCTTCCCGGTCGGCAGCCGCAATGTGGCCGTGAAATCGGCGCCTAGATATTTCACAGCGGAAGCTGGCTCGACATCGAAATAGCCTGGTCGGTAGATACTTTCAGCATTTGCCGGTGGTTTAGCGAACTCACTGGGGTGCGCCAAAAATGATGCCCAGACAGACAATATCCAGCGGAATGTGTTGCTTAGCCACGACATAGCCTTACGATCCCTTTAGCCAAAGCACTGTTTTCCGGTGACCAAGGCAAATACACTTCCGGACGTCAGCGCAGCCGCACCGTCGGTCCGAAGACCGTAAGGAGTCATAGGATGTCGCACCTCACCACCACGCTGCGAGCCGCGACGGCTGCAGCTCTCCTGAGTAGCTCCGTCTGCCTCGGCACCGCCACCGCCGCCGCAGACCCCACCGACACACTTGCCAGCCTTCTGTCGAAGGGCTACAGCTCCAGCAACTGCACCTCCCAGTCGCCCCCCAGTGGCGTGGCGGCCGTACTCCAGTGCAGCCAAAACAGCGACCCCAACGGGCCGGTCTTTGCCAAGTACATGCTGTTCAACAATCCCAGCGATCTCGCCAGCTCGTTCACCAATAGCATCGGCTCCGACACGCTGACCAATTGCGGGGACGCCAAATCGCCGACTGTGTGGCACCAGGGCAGCTCCACCGACTCGGCCGGACAGGTGGCGTGCGGGACCTACCAGGGCCAGGCCGAGGTCATCTGGACCACTGATGCCAAGAACGTGATGAGCCTCATCCGCGGATCCAGTGGTGATACCGCGTCGCTCTACCAGTGGTGGCGGGGCAACGGCTGACGTGGACGGTTGAGCCGCACCGCATTCCGTCACGGCGGGCCGAAACGTGCTCGCATTCCTTGGTTTTCCACTGCAACAAAGGAGTTCAGAATGTCCCCTCTCACGAACGCGCTGCGCGCCGCGACGGCCGTAGCGCTCATTGGCGGTTCCGCCATCGTCGGCACCGCCACGGCGACCGCAGGCCCCATCGACACGCTCACCAGCACACTGTCGAAGGGCTACACCAGCAGCAATTGCTCGCCACAGCAGGTCTCCGACGTCCAGGGCTCGTTTCCCAACGCCACGGTGATAGCAGTGCTGCAGTGCGGACAGAACGCCGACTCCAGCGGTCCGATGGGCGGCAAGTATTTCCTGTTTGGCGGCAGCGCCGACACGGCCAGCTCGTTCACCAAACTGATCAGTAGCGACACCCTCGCCAACTGCGGAGACGCCAAGTCGCCGACCACATGGCACCAGGGCAACTCCGACTCGGCGGGACAGGTGGCGTGCGGAACGGATTCGGGCCAGGCCGAGGTGCTTTGGACCGTCGACTCCAAGAACGTGCTGGCGTTCGTCCGCGCGTCCAACGGCGACACGGCGGCCCTGTACAAGTGGTGGCAGGCCAACGGCTGACCTTCACGGTTGGGCCGCAACGAGTTCCGCCACCGCGGCCATCCCGGCACCGTTGGGGTGCAGCGGGGCCGGCCGGCCCGGCAGCGGCAGACCCAATCTCGCCGGCGTGGTCGTCCACGGCTCGGCCGACCAGGCATGGTGTTGCCGGCTGGCCGCGGCGGCGCTGACGACCTCGCAGCCCGTGGCCGCGGCGGCGTCGGCCGTGAGCCGTTCGAGCGTCTCGGCGACATGACGGCCCAGATCGGCCTCTGCTTCCGAAAGCGGCGGGGCCGGCGCACCCTCGGGCAGGATCGTCAGATAGTCGACGAAGTAGATCCGGGCACTTGGTGCGCGCTCACGCAGCGCGCGGCCGACTGCGCACAACGAATCGAACACCTCGGCCAGGGCCCGATCGCGTGTGTCACGGTCCAGCAGTTCCGATATGCGCCCACCTACCAGCGGCAGGCGCCGCGCGCACCGCGGCACCGAGGCGGCCATCAGCAGCGGGACGTAGCCGACGTCGTTGCCACCGATGGTGACCGTGACCAGGCTCTCGGAGCCGTCCAGTGCCGAGATTTGCGGCGGCTCGCGGTGCTGGTGATCGGCCAGCACATTGGCGGTGGTCGCGCCGGAGAAGGTGACATCGACCAAGTCGAGTTTCAGCCGTTCGGCGAGCAGATGCGGGTAATTGCGGGCCGATCGGCCGGACCAGCAAGGAGCGCCCGCCGCGCGCGGCCGGATACCGGGACCGGCGGCCATGGAACTACCAAGCGCCACATAACGTTTCATCGCGCCGGGCTAGATGCCTGCGCCCAGAAGCGTTTCGGGATCCGCCCGGCCCGCCGCGCCAGATAACCGGCGGTCACGGCGCCGGCCATCGCCGCGGCCATGGCCGGTGGATCGGCGGCCCGGGTTACCGCGGTGGCCAACAGCACAGCGTCGCAACCCAACTCCATCGCCAGCGCAGCGTCACTCGCGGTACCGATGCCGGCGTCGAGTACCACCGGAACGCCGGCCCGCGCGACGATCATCTCGATGTTGTGCGGGTTGGTGATGCCAAGGCCGGTGCCGATCGGCGAGCCCAACGGCATCACCGCCGCGCAACCGGTGTCCTCCAGCCGGCGGGCCAGCGCCGGGTCGTCGTTGGTGTAGGGCAGCACGACAAACCCGTCATCGACCAATTGCTCTGCTGCCCGCACTAATTCGACCGCATCGGGCAGCAGCGTCCGTTCGTCGGCGATCACCTCGAGCTTGACCCAGTCGGTGTTCAGCGCTTCACGGGCCAGTTGCGCGGTGAGCACCGCCTCGGCCGCGCTGCGGCACCCCGCGGTATTGGGCAGCGGCGTGATGCCGAGCCGGTTGAGCAGGTCCAGCATTCCGGTGCCGCCCTCGGCGTCGACCCGGCGCATGGCGACGGTGGTCAGTTCGGTGCCCGAAGCGATCAGCGCATCTTCCAGCACCGCCAGGTTGGTCGCTCCCCCAGTACCCATGATGAGCCGCGAGGCGAAGCTGCGGTCGGCGATCGTCAATTTGGAGTCAGCCACCCTGCACCGCCGTCACCACCTCGAGTCGTGCACCGTCGAAAAGCTTTGTCGTCCAGTCCGAACGGGGCAGCAGGGAGAGGTCCATTGCCACCGCGATGCCCCGGTCCGGGAAACCCAGCGATTCCAGCAAGGCGGCGACAGTGGTCTGCTCGTCGACCTCGACCTGTTTTTCGTTAACAAGGACGATCATCGGTGGGCCCCAACCGGAACGAGTTCGGAGACAATCTGTTCGGCGGTCCACGGCGCCAGCAGAAACCCCGATCGGCCGTGACCGGCGGCGACCAGGGTGCGCGCGTCCAGGCGGTGCACAAGGGGCAGATTGTCGGGTGTCATCGGGCGCAACCCGGCAGCGCACTCGGCCAGCTCGTACTCACCCAGCGCCGGCACCACCGCGCAGGCGTCGTCGAGCAGGTCACGGACTCCGGACACCACCGGGGCCGTGTCGCGGCCATGCTCATACTGGGTGGCACCGACCACGACCCCATCCGCACGGGGAACCAGGTACACCTGCCGCCCGTGCACACGGGCGCGAATCACCCTGCCCAGCAACGGCATACAACCCTTTCGCCAGCGCAGGCGCAGCACCTCGCCCTTCACCGGGCGCACCGGCAGGCCGGGCCACAGTGCGGGCGCGTCAATACCGTTGGCAATCACCACCGCGTCGCCGTCGACACGAGCCAGGTCGTGCACCGGCGCCGCCCACTCGACGCCGAGACGCTCGCAGTCCGCCGACAGCGCGTCGAGCAGCGCGCGGTTGTCCACCGCCAGCTCGGTCGGCGCCCGGAAGCCGTGGCGGACACCTCGTGCCAGCAGCGGTTCGACATCGCGGGCGGCCGACTCCCAGATCACCGGGTGTCCCTGCTCGGACAACCAATCCGCAACGGTGCGCAGGTCTGCGACGTCGGCCTGGTCGACCGCCACCACCAGCGACTCGCGCGCGGTAATCACCTCCGGTGGCAGCCCGTCGGTAAAGCCGCCGTCGCGCCACAGCCGCAGCGACTCCAGACCCAGCCGTAGCAACCGCTCTTCACCGGGCCAGCCTTCGCTGTGCGGGGCCAGCATGCCTCCGGCGACCCAGGACGCACCGACCTCGCCGGTGCGGTGCACCCGCACCGACCACCCGGCCCGTGCCGCCCCGCGCGCGACCGACAGTCCGATGACGCCGCCGCCGATGACAGCCAGCGTCCCCATGGGTGGGCCTGACGGCATCTTTGGCCTCCCTTCGCCGGCATGACCCGGATCAGGTGTGACGGTAAGGGCAGGTCCAGTTGCTCTGGCTGTGCCCACTCTCAGCCCCGCAGGTCGGGTTGCCCGGGACTCCCGTGTCTAAGTTCTTCGGGTCCTACGCTAGCGCGCTAGCGTCGCGGTGTGCACGAACCCGCTCGCCGTCTCGCGGCAGCCAGGCTGTACCTGTGTACCGATGCGCGGCGTGAGCGCGGCGACCTGGCCCAATTCGCCGATGCCGTTTTGGCCGGCGGGGTGGACATCATCCAGCTTCGTGACAAGGGATCGGCCGGTGAGCAGCGGTTCGGACCACTCGAGGCGCGTGACGAGTTGGCAGCGTGCGAGATCCTTGGGGACGCGGCTCGCCGGCACGGGGCCCTGTTCGCGGTCAACGATCGGGCCGATATCGCCCGCGCGGCCGGCGTCGATGTGCTGCATTTGGGGCAGGGCGACCT
>DASZLQ010000145.1:0-27267 GCA_035552295.1 Mycobacterium sp.
CTGCTAGTTCTCCCATATGCCGCCCAACTCGGGGTGTTGCCCATGCCGACGGGGGCACGCCGCAACGCACCCCCGTCCAACGAAGACATCGCCCGAGTTGCGGTCGGTGCACTGCTCGACCCGCACCGGCATGACGGGCGGGCGTACCGCCCGACCGGGCCAAAGCTGCTGTCCGGCGCCGACATCGCCGACGCGGTGGGCGAGGCGTTGGGCCGGCGGGTGCGCCACATCGACATCCCCCAGTGGATGTTCATGCGAGCGGTGCGCGTGGGCGCCAAGCAACTCGGAGCCGACCTATTCTTCGAGTCCGGTTTGCGCCACTACTTCCCCGAGAATGCCCTGGGGACCTGGGAGGTGGGCGGCCCGACAACTCATGTCCGTGATGTCGCCGGGGTCGAACCCGAAGATTTTCTGACGATCGCACGCCGCTACGTCGACCGTGCAGACACCCGGCGCACCGCGGGGAATCTTCTCCGTCAGATCGGGGGATTCATGCTGATCGGAGTGGTTCCGATGCACCGCCTGGACAAGTTCGACCGTCGCCAGCAGCATCCCCAACTTGCCCACCCTCGATTTTCGGGCGAGTCGATCGTGTGGCGAAGCGAGCACACCGCAACGGCCGACCCAACCCACTATCGGTTCGGCGAGATCAAGATCCCTTCGGTATCGGCATCCGCGAACCAACCGTGGGACCAACGATTGTCGTCCTAGCGGCGAATGCTGGGACAGAGCGCGTCGCGCACCGAATCCCATTACCGCCCTTCACTCTAACCTGCAGCCAGCAGGCTGTCGGGGGCCGGGCGGCCATGAGTCGCCCGGCCCCATC
Organism: Mycobacterium sp.; assembly: GCA_035552295.1. Lineage (GTDB taxonomy): Bacteria > Actinomycetota > Actinomycetes > Mycobacteriales > Mycobacteriaceae > Mycobacterium. The sequence goes on from DASZLQ010000145.1 coordinate 827, forward strand.
AGCGGGCTGTCCTACTAGAAAGAGCGTCAAGCCCGCTCGCCAGCAACGCCAGTTCTAGCGCGACCCGCTGACCGACGGCTTGGCGGCAGCGGCCTTGGCGGCCAGGGCCTGGCTCTTCATCTGATGGAACATGTCCACGTAGTAGGGCAGGCATTCCGACATCGCCTTCTCGGTGGTGAGCAGGGGATCGTAGCCGAGGTCGCGCCGTGCCTTGCCGGTCGAGAAGAAGTTGTCCAGATACAACCGTTCGACGGCCAGCGGCTCGAGCAGCGGCGCCGGCATCCCGAAGCGGAAGTGCATTCGCTGCCAACCGGTCATCGCCGCGCGGACCATCGGACCGTTAACCCGAATTCGCGGCCAGTTTTCCCCGCAGGCTTCTATGACCGGGCGGGCGAATTCGAACATGTTGATCGGCTCGGCGTCGTTGATGAAGTACGCCTGACCGGGTGCGGTCCCGCCGGGTACCAGATGCTGGGCAGCCAGGATGAAACCGTGAATCAGGTTGTGCACGTAGGAGTTATCCAACCGGGCCGATTTGCGGCCGATCAGCACCTTGACGTGGCCGGCGACCACGCTCTCGAACAGCTTGCGGAACATCGTCTGATCGCCGCGGCCCCAGATGCCGCTCGGTCTGATCGCACACGTCAGCATGTCGCCAACGCCGTTCTGAGACAACACGAGCCGCTCAGCGACCACTTTGGTCTCGGTGTACAGGTCGTTGAACCTGCTCGTGTAGGGCAGCGTCTCGTCACCGCCGGCGATGTTCTGACCGCCCATCACCACGCTGTTGGATGACGTATAGACGAACCGCTTCACCCCGGCCGCCTGACCGGCGTGCACCAGGTTCTCGGTACCACCGACGTTGACCGCAAAGCTGCGCTGCCGGTATTCGTCGGTGACCGACGTGCCACCCATCAGCTCGATGATCGCGGCGGTATGGAACACCGTGTCGATTCCGTCCACCGCCGCGGCGCACACGGATGTGTCGGTGACGTCGCCCTGCAGCACCTCCAGCTGCGGATGTGGTGGCAGCGGCGACGGGGCCCGGTCGAAGGAATGTACCTGGTATCCGCGGTCGAGCAAGGTGGTCACGAAGTTGGCGCCGACAAACCCTGAGCCGCCGGTGACCAGGACGCGGCCGAGTTCGGTTGTCAGTGATGGATCACCCATGCCGCGAAGCATACTGAAACGTGTTCCAGTTTGGGAAAAAATTTTGAAATCGGTTTAGCGGAAGGGCTGTGCTCAGGTGTCCTCAGTCTGGCCGGCCGCAAGCGCATCCTCGACTCGCTTGCGAGCGCCAGCTAAGTGTTCCTCGCACCTTTTTGCGAGCTGCTCGCCTCTTTCCCACAGTCTCAGCGACGAATCGAGATCCAGTCCGCCCTGCTCCAGAAGTCGCACGACTTCGGTCAGCTCGTCCCGGCAAGCTTCATAGCCAAGCTGACTAATAGGCGTAATCGGCTGGGCCCCGCCGCCGTCATCGCTGTCGTCTTCCTTAGTGACCATCGACCAGCCCTTCACTCACCGCCGTTACAGCGCCGTCGGAAATCCGCACCCGCAGCCGAGTGCCCGCAGGTGCGTCGTGAACCGACCGCAGCACCTGCATCGGTTCCGAGGGCGCCTCACCCTCCGGAACCGTCTGCACCACGGCGTAACCACGGGCCAAGGTGGCCGCCGGGCCCAGCGTGGCCAGCCGTGCGGCCAGGTGGCCCACGCGGTCGGTCTCGGCGGTGATCAGCCGGGTGATGTCGCGGCGAACCGCCGAGCGCGCGCGGTGAATCTCTTCGGCGCGCGCCGTCAGGGCCGTCCGCGGTTCGGCCAGCACCGGACGGCTGCGCAACTGTGCCAGCGCACGTTGTTCGCGGAATACCCAATTGCGCAGTGCCTGTGCGCTGCGCAGCCGCAGTTCATCGATCAGCCGTTGCTCTGCGGCGGTGTCCGGGACCACCCTCTTGGCCGCGTCGGTCGGCGTGGCGGCGCGCAGATCGGCGACCAGATCGCACAGCGGAGTGTCGGGTTCGTGACCGACCGCGCTGATCACCGGCGTGCGGCAGGCGGCGATCGCGCGACACAGGGTCTCGTCGGAAAACGGCAACAGGTCCTCGACACTGCCGCCGCCACGGGCCAGCACGATCACGTCGACGTCACGGTCGCGATCCAGGTCGCGTACGGCTTCGACGATCTGCGCGACCGCGTTAGGCCCCTGGACGGCGGTGTTGCGCACCGCGAAACGCACCCCGGGCCAACGCGCACTTGCCACCGTCGTCACGTCGTGTTCGGCGGCGCTCGCACGTCCGGTGATCAGCCCGATCATGTTGGGCAAGAAGGGAATTGGCCGCTTAAGCCGCGGATCGAAGAGTCCTTCGGCGTCCAGCAGCCGGCGCAACCTTTCGATGCGTGCCAGCAGCTCGCCGACACCAACGGCGCGAATCTCGCTGAGCCGCAACGAAAACGTGCCTCGCCCGGTGTAGAACGAGGGCTTGCCGCACACGACCACCTGAGTACCCTCGGCCAATTTGACCGGCGCGCCCAGCACCAGGTCGCGCGGACAGGTCACGGTCAGCGACATGTCGGCCGCCGGGTCGCGCAGCACCATGAACACGGTCTTGGAGTCGCTCCGCATGTTGATCTGGGCCAATTGCCCTTCGACCCATACGGTGCCCAGCCTGTCGATCCAGCCCGCGACACGGACCGCCACGGCGCGCACCGGGAAGGGGTTCTCGGCGGAGTTCGGCTCCGAATTCGCCGTTCGGGTCACTTCGCGTTCGCGCGGGTGATCCTGTTGGCGAGCAGCGTCTGGAACGGAGCCCGGGCCTTGGTGGCCTGCTCGTACGCCAGCAGCGCTTCGAGTTCGTCCACAGCCAGCGATTGCAGCCTGGCCCGCAGCTGGGCCAGCGTCAGCGCCGGATAGTCGAGTTCGGCCGCCACCGCGGGCTCTGGAATCGTCGGGTCCGCCGCCGACTTCTTCGCGATCCTGGCGGGCTTCATCGGGGGATCGGTGGCCTCGGGTGCGTCGGTTACCGAGTACAGGGCGAACCGCCCCTCGGCTCGGTGATCGTTGTCGGCGCCTTCCGGCAGCCCAGCGGAAGTCCCTTCGATGTCATCATCCACATCCTCGTCGAACGTTGCCCATTCCGGGTTCTCGTCCTTGGGCGGAAAAATGGATTCCAGGGTGCTGTCGCCCTTGATCACCAGCTCGGCCAGGTTCTGCTGAAATCGCATCACAATGTGCGCTGCCTGACTGGCCAACGTCATCGGGTACATCAGGATCGTCTTCGGCAGCTTCATCGTCTCCTCGACAGCGACTGTCGCCGCGCCGACTAATAGCCGAACTCCATACGGTGCAGTAGCCATGCGTCCAAGCCTGCCTCAAGCGGCGGCTAAACTCCAAGCCCACAACCGCGAGCTGGCGGGCCCGTGTCGGCAGTCAGTACCCTGAATGTCATGCCGCCGACTGTCGATATGGGGATTCCCGGCGCATCGAGTTCGGTAGCCAACGACCCAACCCGTAAGCGCGTGCTCCTGGCGGAGCCGCGTGGCTACTGCGCGGGTGTGGATCGGGCCGTTGAGACGGTGGAGCGCGCGCTGAAGAAGCACGGCGCCCCGGTCTATGTGCGCCACGAGATCGTGCACAACCGCCACGTGGTCGACACCCTGGTCAAGGCGGGTGCGGTTTTCGTCCAGGAGACCGACGAGGTTCCCGAGGGGGCCATCGTGGTGTTCTCCGCACACGGCGTCGCACCGACGGTGTATGCCGCAGCCGCCGAACGTAACTTGCACACCATCGACGCCACCTGCCCGTTGGTGACCAAGGTGCACAACGAGGCCAGGCGATTCGCCCGTGACGAGTACGACATCCTGCTGATCGGCCATGAGGGTCATGAGGAGGTCATCGGTACCGCCGGCGAAGCGCCCGAGCACGTGCAGCTGGTCGACGGGGTCGCCTCGGTCGAAAACGTGACGGTCCGCGACGAAAACAAGGTGGTGTGGCTGTCGCAGACCACGCTGTCGGTCGACGAGACCATGGAGATCGTCGAGCGGCTGCGGCGGCGTTTCCCGAAGCTGCAGGATCCGCCCAGCGACGACATCTGCTACGCGACCCAGAACCGGCAGGTCGCGGTCAAGGCGATGGCGCCCGAGTGTGAGCTGGTGATCGTGGTCGGATCCCGCAATTCATCGAATTCGGTGCGGCTGGTCGAAGTGGCGTTGGGCGGCGGGGCTGCGGCCGCTCACCTGGTCGACTGGGCCGACGATATCGACCCGGCGTGGTTGGAGGGTGTGACGACGGTAGGCGTCACCTCCGGTGCATCCGTACCCGAGGTTCTGGTGCGAGGGGTGCTGGAGCGGCTCGCCGATTACGGTTACGACGTGGTGCAACCGGTGACGACCGCCCAGGAGACATTGGTGTTCGCTCTGCCCCGCGAGATCCGGTCGCTGACCTGACGGCTCGTTCGTCTCTGAGGACTCAGACGTCGTATTCCCAGGATTCGGCCGGAGGCCGGCCCTGAGACCGGCCGTGCGCCCGTGATCGGCTCCGGCGTTCGGGGCTCGGCTCGGCTCTCGGCTCGGCTCGGGACTGATCCAAAGGGGGCTCCCCGCGGTAGCGCACGCGCGAGATCGGGTGGTGTGTCGGGTCGGCGCCGTTGGACTCGCCTGGAGTGCCGCGACGACGCCGCGGAGCCTCGTAGGAGGGCTCGTAGGGTTCGTACGGCTCGTAGGGCTCATACCGACTGAAGTGCTCCGGCGTCCCGGGCGGCTCATACGTCTCGTGGCCGTCGAACCGACCGCTGCGAGATGCCGGCCTGTCGTAAGGCCTCTCGTAGGGATTGCGGCGGGTGCGTGGATCTCTGCGGCTTTCGCGCGGCGGCTGGGCGCGCAAGTCTGGGTCACCTTCGGGCCGGGGGCGCCGGCGCGACCGCCGGGGCGGGTCGGCAGGGTCGAAGTCGCGGGGTGGTGCCTGGCCTCTACGACTTGGGCGCCGCGGACGCTCGGCAACGGGTTCGTCCTGGTCTACCAGCGACGGCCGGACAGGCCTGGAGCGCGACCGGGTCGAACGGGTGGCGGAACGACTGCTGCGCTGGGCTCGGCTGGCCTTTGGGGCGGCTTTCCGGGTGCGCGTCCGGGCCCGCGTCGAGTCGGTTGCCTCGTCGGCATCGTCTTGCTCTGTACCAATGCCCAAATACGAGTTCAGTTTCGCGACGATGGCGCTGATAAATGACTCTGCGCCGGCGCCGGTGGCGGTAGCCGTGTCGCCAGTTTTGTTGGCCGCCAACGTCGTCCGGTTCGACTTCGGAAAATACCACCTGACCAGTCCGATCAGCAGGACGGCGCCGGCGGTGCCCAGCATCAGCGGGAAACGCTCGATGAGGGGATACCCGCAGTTGATCAGCAGGTCTTTCAGGTGGCCGATTTTGCGCCCATGGAACAGCCAGTAGGCACCGGGCACCGCGCAGAAAAGTATCAACGGCGGCTGGATGATCGCGGTGAACAGGCCTTCCCGACGCACCGCCAGCACCGCTGCCAGGCAGCCGGCTATATAGAGGCCGGCGAAGACGTGCGTCAGCTCCTTATGTCCCGATCCGGCGTCGAGGGCATACCCGATGGCGGTGGCGGTGATGGCGATAACCAGGGCTGCCCACCACGGCACACCTCGGATATTTGGGCGAATCGAGCGGTGGGGAGGTTCCACCGCCGATCTAGCCCGCTCTGCTGACACATGTAGACCGTACCGGCAATGAGACGAAACGCCGGTAAAGACCTTGTAGCGGCCCGGGGCGTGCCACGCCTTTCGTGCAGGAACGATCCACAGCGCTCGGCCCCGCCGCTGAGCCCTAGACTTGGTTCCCCGTGAGCCTGAGCCTGGGAATTGTGGGCCTGCCCAACGTCGGCAAGTCGACCCTGTTCAACGCCCTGACCCGGAACAACGTGGTGGCCGCGAACTACCCGTTCGCGACGATCGAACCGAACGAGGGCGTCGTCTCGCTGCCCGATCCACGATTGGCCAAGCTGGCGGAGCTATTTCATTCCGAGCGCATCGTTGCGGCGCCCGTGACTTTCGTCGACATCGCCGGCCTGGTCAGGGGTGCATCCGAGGGTGCCGGTCTCGGTAACAAGTTTCTGGCCCATATCCGCGAATGCGACGCGATCTGCCAAGTGGTCCGGGTGTTCTCCGACGAGGACGTCACACATGTGGCCGGAGAAGTCGATCCCAAATCCGATATCGAGGTCATCGAGACCGAGCTGATCTTGGCTGATTTGCAAACGCTGGAGCGCGCGCTGGGCAGGCTGGAGAAAGAAGCCCGCAATAACAAGGAGCGCAAACCCGTCTACAACGCCGCGCTCGCCGCCCAAGAGGTGCTGGACAGCGGGAAGACGCTGTTCGGCGCGGGGGTGGACAGCTCGGTGTTGCGGGAGCTGAACCTGCTGACCACCAAGCCCTTCCTCTATGTCTTCAACGCCGACGAGGCGGTGCTCACCGACGCCGCGCGGGTCGCCGAACTGCGTCAGCTCATCGCGCCCGCGGATGCGGTGTTCCTCGACGCCGCCATCGAATCGGAATTGACCGAGCTCGATGACGAGTCGGCCGCCGAGCTCCTGGAATCGATCGGGCAGACCGAACGCGGTCTGGATGCGCTGGCCCGGGCGGGTTTTCACACGCTCAAGCTGCAGACCTTCCTGACAGCGGGCCCGAAGGAGGCGCGGGCGTGGACCATTCACCAAGGCGATACCGCGCCGAAAGCAGCCGGGGTGATCCACACCGACTTCGAAAAGGGCTTCATCAAAGCCGAGATCGTGTCGTATGACGACCTGGTCGCCGCCGGGTCGATGGCGGCGGCGAAGGCGGCCGGCAAGGTGCGGATGGAAGGCAAGGACTACGTGATGGCCGACGGGGACGTCGTGGAGTTTCGGTTTGGATCAACGTCTACATCGAAGAATTGATCTGGGTGGAATCGGATTGGCACTCGCGCCGCCATTGCCGAGATCGCCGTTGTCAGACGAGACTGCGCTCATGCGCTTCCCCAAAGTCACTTGCGATGGCGGTGGTGGGTCGAGGTTTGAGGAACTCGACGTTCCACAGACCGCGATTCCTAACGCGGAGAACGTTCCACCGCTGCTTGTCTCTGAAGCACTAGCTGCCAGCGCCGTTGTGTTTGTGACACTGCCCGCCGACGTGCGACAAATCGAACCGCATCCTGCGCCGCGGCGACAGCTCGTCGTGGTGCTGAATGGCGAGTTCGAGATCGAGACAACGGACGGAGAAAAGCGGAGCTTAGCCCCGGGGATGATCGCACTTGTCGAAGACATCGACGGTCGTGGTCATAGAACCTCGGTCCGCGGTGCCGGCCCGGCAACCTTCTTGGCCATACCCTTGCAGGACTGACTTACCTCAGTTTGCGCCGGTTTGGGTATGGAGCTGCCAAGTGCAACGGCCCCTTGTTGGGCGGATTACCGGTCGAATTCCGGTTCGGATCAACGTCTACGTCGAAGAACTAGAGCGAGCCGTGCCCACTAGCCCAGTCCACGTGCTGTCTTTCGTGTGGGGAACTACCGTTCAGCAAGATTCGTTTTGTGAATCGTGAGTGCCACAGATTGGGACCGCCGAACGACATCCCCGGCCTACCTCGCTATGACGGGTGGGTTCGGCGGACTTTCCCGTTGCCACAATCGACGGGAATGAAGATTGCGCAGGCCCCAAAAAATTCTTTTCGCTCGAAAAAAAGCAAATCGACTACCGTGCGGAAGTCGCCCGGCCGGGGGTCGGATATTTTTCGGGGGTGGGAGGCCTTCGGGTTGGGTTGCCATCTGGTGCCATCCCAGGCGCTGTGCCGCGGGGTCCCTAGAGCATTTTCGCCGAAGGTCGATGTTGGCCGCTCGTCGGGGCGCGGCTTTAAGTCTGGCGTTGGACGCCTGGGCGGAGGTGGTTATTCCAGCCGCAAAGCCGCTGGTGCGTCGGCAGGGACAACTGGGTTCTTCGGTTGAACCGGCGCGATCCGCTGATAGGCGATGCCGAGGGGTGGACGGGTATCGGGTTCCGACTTGTTTGGCCAGAAGGCGCTCGCCCGTTCAGCTTGTGCCGTGATGGTGAGCGATGGATTCACCCCGATGTTGGCCGAGATCGCCGCACCGTCGAAGACGTGCAAACCTGGGTGACCGAACACCCGGTGGTAGGGGTCGATGACCCCGCGCTGCGCAGAGTCTCCGATTACGCATCCGCCGAGAAAGTGCGCGGTCATCGGGATGTCGAAGATCTCACCGATGCTGCTGTAAGGCGTGCCGTCGATCTCGCGGGCTAGCCGGCGGGCGGCCTCGTTGCCCGCCGGTATCCACGTCGGGTTCGGCACACCGTGGCCTTGCCGCGACGACAACTTGACGCGGCCGAACCGGGTGCGCTTGGGAAACAGGGTCAGTGAGTTGTCCTCGGTTTGCATCACCAGCGCAATGACGGTGCGCTGTGACCAATCCCGCAGTCCGACGTAAAGCGACGCGGCCTGAGCGGGGTGGCGCAGCACCTCACCCAGCCACTTCACCCATCGCGGCACCTTGCCGCCGCCGTCGGTCATAACGGTGGTCAGCAGTCCCATCGAGGTGGAACCCTTGCCGTAGCGGACCGGCTCGATGTGTGTTTTGTCGTCGGGGTGGATGGACGACGTGATCGCGATGCCTTGGGTGAAGTCGGCGTCCTTGCGGTGGCGTAGCTTTACGCTGGCCGTGCATATTGCCTCAGAATTCGTCCGGGTCAGTTCGCCCAGCCGATCCGACAGGCCGGGCAGGATGTTGTCGGCCTTCATGCGGTGCAGCAGTTGCTGCGTTCCCCACGTGCCCGCGGCGAATATGACCTGCTCGGCGGTGATGGTCTGTGCAGCCTTCTTCGCACGCCAAGCGCCGGTGCGCACCGTGTCGACCGCGTAGCCGCCGCCAACCGGCCGCACCGCGGTGACCGTCGTCAACTGGTGGATTTGCGCGCCGGCCCGCTCGGCCAGGTACAGATAGTTCTTCACCAGCGTGTTCTTGGCGTTGTGGCGACAGCCGGTCATACATTCGCCGACTTCCAGGCAACCGCGCCGGCGCGGACCGACACCTCCGAAGAACGGGTCCTCGACCTCGACGCCGGGCGCCTTGGTGTTTCCCGGTCCAAAGAACACCCCAACGGGCGTCATGCCGAAGGTGTCCTTCACCCCCATCTGCTCGGCGACGGTCAGCAGTACCCGGTCCGACCGTGTCATGGTCGGGTTCTTCACCACGCCCAGCATGCGTTTGGCTTGATCGTAGAAGGGCGCCAGCTCCGATTTCCAGTCGCTGATATCCGCCCAGTGCGGATCATTGTAGAACGCATCGGATTTCGGCTCGTAGAGCGTGTTCGCATAGACCAAGGAACCGCCGCCGACACCGGCCCCCGCCAGGATGAGCACATCGGGCAACACGTGAATTCGCTGGATTCCGGTACACCCCAATTTGGGTGCCCAGAAGAACTTTCGTATCTCCCAGTTGGTCTTGGGAAGCTCGTCGTCCTCGAATCGTCGTCCAGCCTCGATAACTCCGACCGAATAGCCCTTCTCCGTCAGCCGTAGCGTCGCGACCGATCCGCCGAAGCCCGAGCCGATCACCACAACGTCATAGTCGAATTGGTCAGTCATCGCATGTCTCCTACTTGACGCCGGGCACATGTCGCAGTGCCCGCAACCCGGCGGTCATGACTCGCGCATATCGACCCGCGCGGAGCCACCGCGGCGCGCCGACCGGCAACAGGCGCTCGATCGCAATCGTCTGCGGCTCGGTGTATTTGAGGATGCCGTGCTCGCCGTGGCGGCGTCCGGTACCGGAAGCCTTCATGCCGCCCATCGGAGCGTCGACCGATGCCCAGGCGGCGGCGTAGGCCTCATTGACGTTGACGGTGCCGGCTTGTAGGCGCGCGGCGACTCGTCGACCGCGTTTCGGGTCGGACGTCCACACACTGAAATTCAATCCGTAGGGGCTGTCGTTGGCTTTCTCGATCGCCTCTTCCTCGCTGTCGACGGGGTAGAGCGAGGCCACCGGCCCGAATGTCTCGTCGGCGAACGCTGTCATGCCTTCACGAACCCCGGACAGGATTGTCGGCTCATAGAAATGAGGGCCGATGTCGGGGCGTGCCCTGCCGCCGGCCAGGACGGTCGCGCCTTTCTGGACTGCGTCGTCGACATGGTGGATGACCGTCTTGAGTTGTTTCTCGCCGATCAGCGATCCCATGTCAGCCGAATAATCAAGGGCCGTCGAGAGTTTCATCGCCTTGGTGGCCGCGGCGAAGCGTGGGACGAATTCGTCCCACAACGCTTTGGGGATGTAGATCCGCTCGATCGAGATGCACAACTGCCCGGTGTTGGAAAAGGCAGCTCGTAGCGCGCCGGACACGGCCTTGTCGATGTCGGCGTCGTCGAGGACAAGTAGCGCGTTCTTGCCGCCGAGTTCCATTGAGCATTCGATCAGCCGCTCGGCGGCTTCAGCGGCCACCGTGCGTCCCACGCCGGTCGATCCGGTGAACATAAGGTAGTCCGACTGCTCGATGATCGGTGTGCCCAATTCCGAGCCCGGCCCCGTAACTGTCTGGATCAGCCCACGCGGCATTCCCGAATCTTCGAGTAGCCGAACCGCCCAGAGATGCGAGAACGGCGTGCGGTCATCGGGTTTGGCCAGTATCGCGTTGCCGGCGATGATAGCCGGTAGCGCATCGCTGATCCCCAGAGTCAGGGGATAGTTCCACGGCGAGATGATGCCCACCAGACCCTTGGGGTGATGGTGCTCCCACACTTCGGTCAGCATCAGCTGTACACCCTGCCGGCGTTTTGGTCTCAGGTAGTCAGCGGCGGTGTGGGCGTAGTAGCGCGCCGTCAGGCACACGTCCATGACTTCTTCGAATGCATGCCGGCGTGCTTTGCCGTTTTCCAGTTGAATCAGGTCGAGAACCTCGTCCTGACGCTTCAATACCAAATCGTGGAAGCGCAGCAGCACCCGGGCACGCTCTTCTATCGGCCGCTTGGCCCATTCGTGCTGCACCGCTCTGGCGCGCCCGGCTGCCGCGGCCACATCGTCGGCGATGCAGTGCGGTACCTGTCCGAGCGGCTCTCCGGTCATGGCATTGGTAATCGTTCTGACCGCAGCGGCATTCGCAGTCTGAACCTGCCCCGCCAAGTCGCCAAGCAGAGCCGCTACTTGACCATTGCGGACGGGTTGGGCGCTGAGATGAAAGACTGCCATGTCAACTCCTCGCGAGTTCGCGAACCGGGGCCGGTTCGCGGAGCGGGGCCGCGTCCGTCTGATAGTGCACCGGGTCGAAGTACCGGACCTGGCGGCGATAGTCGAAGGTGAAGCTGGGCCAGTTGTTGGTGTTCTTGCCGGCGTCGGTGACATACCAGCTGTCGCAGCCGGCCTGCCAGACCGTTTTCTTCAGTTGCTGCTGCAGGTCGTCGTTGAACTCGGTATGTGCCTCGGGGCGCACGTCCAGCCACTTGGCACCTCGACTGGCGGCGTGCCGAAGCGCTTCGACCACGTAGTCGGTCTGGGTCTCAAGCATGTAGATGATGGAGTTGTGGCCGAGATTGGTGTTGGGGCCGTACAGCATAAACAGATTCGGGAACCCTGGCACCGAGATTCCTTTGAACGCGTCGGCGCCCCCTCGCTTACCCCAAACCTCGTGTATCTCGCGACCGTCACGCCCGGTGACGCTCATCGGCGCGAGAAAATCATTGGTGGCAAACCCGGTGCCGAAGATTATGGTGTCCACATCGCGCTCAGAACCATCCGCGGCCACTATGCTGTCGCGCCTTACTTCGGTCAGGCCCGCCGGAATGACCTCGACATTGGGTCGGCTCAAACCGGCATACCAGTCGTTGGAGATCAATACGCGTTTGCAGCCGATCGCGTAGTCCGGTCGCAGCAGTTCGCGCAGCCTGTCGTCGGTGATCTGCGCGTGAAAGTAACGCTCCCATGCCTTTTCGATCGCATTGACGCCGATGCCCTTCGTCAGCGGTAGCACTCGGGCCTCGTGATATGCGTATTGCCGGCTGCGGCTGGCGACCAGCATGGCCGGGAAGTGGCGGTAGAGATACTTCTCCAGCGGCGTGTATGGACGGTCGGGCTTGGGCAGCACATACGGCGCCGAACGCTGCAACACATACAGCTGCGCCACTCGCGGTGCGATCTGCGGAACGAATTGGATCGCCGATGCGCCGGTTCCAACCACTGCGACGCGCTTGCCCCGCAAATCGTAGTCGTGATCCCACCGCGCAGAGTGAAAGACCTTGCCGCCGAACGACTCCAGGCCGGGGAACTTCGGATCGGCCGGCAGGCTCAGTTGTCCGGTGGCGGCAACCAGGAACCGTGAATCGACGGTTCCGCCGTCATCGAGCGTGACCGTCCACTGGCTTGAGTCTTCGTCGAAATCGGCTCGCTTGACCGCTTGGCCGAATCGGACACGTTCGACGACACCATATCTATGGGCACACTGATCGATGTAGCTCTGGATCTCGGGTTGGGTACCGTACTTTCGCGACCAGTCATGGCTCGGCTCAAACGAATACGAGTACAAGTGGGACGGAATGTCACAGGCCGCACCCGGATAAGTGTTGTCGCGCCAGACTCCGCCGACGCGATCGCCTTTCTCTAGGATCGTGAACGGGATGCCCGCGCGGCGCAACTTGATACCCATGCAAATACCGCCGAAGCCAGCGCCGATAATCGTGACGGCATTGCGCCGATCCGCCGTTACAGCCATTTCCCCTCCTCGTCAGCGAGATGCGGCCAGAATCGTTCGGAGCGCGTACCGCCCCGATTCCTCGTCGACCATCTCCATGGCAATCCGGCGAGCCCGGACCGCGGCACGGTCGGCCTTCACGTTGATGTCGCGCCGTGGCGCGGTGTCCTCGCCGAGCCGACACTGAATCTTCTCCAGCACCGCAGCGTCCCGCTCGGCCCACTCGTGGAACATCGTGCGGAGGAAGTCACCGACTCTGTCATCGTCGCTGGCATAGTTGCGCGCCATCTGCAGGAAGACGTGAGTTGCTTCGGGCGATTCAGGTGTGAATCCCTGAATCCGCACCAGGTCGTAAGTTTTTCCGGCTTCCGGATCAATGGCGTAATGCTGCACATGCAGCGCCGGGGAGACGAACGTCCCTTCCTCCCGCCTTAAGCCCGCGGTGTCGGCCGGCAACCCGGTGACCTCAGCCTCCCACGCAGCGAGGCGACTCGGAGGAGTCGTCCGGGAATAGGAGACGGACCGCTCCGAGACTTCGACCTCATCGAGCGGTGGCAACACCTCAATGTCGGGCGGCACGGCCTCCGGATGCATTACAAAGACATCGGTCAGGTCGAGGTAATGCTCGTGCAACAGAAGGTAATTCGCCTCGACGCGCAGCACTTCGGTGGTGCTTGCCCATCCTGTCCCATCGGCATACCACGGCACTCGCGGTGGCGGCCGCAGGGTGGCAGCACCGGTATCGCCGAGCCAAATCCAGACGAATCGCGATTGCTCGTACACCGGATAGCTGCGCACCCGCGCGCCGGGCGGGACGTTCTCTTGCGACGGCACATGTACTAGACAGCCGTCGGGGTCATAACCAAAACCGTGGTAACCGCACACCACGCGATCACCCTCGCGGCGGCCGGCCGACAGCGGATAGGCGCGGTGTATACAGCGATCCTCCATCGCTACCACGTCACCGGATTCGCGGCGGTACATCACGACTGGAATGCCGAGCAGCCGCCGGGAGAGCAGACTCTGGCCGATCTCGTCACTGGTCGCGGCAACGTACCAGCAGTTGAATGGATAGTTGGGAGTCATAGGTCGAGCACCAGCCTTTCCGACCGGGAGCGCGAAACGCAGATCATGATGGTCTCGTTCGCCGCCTTTTCTGCGTCGTTGAGTACGGAGTCCCGGTGATCGCCCTCGCCCTCGATGATTTCGCATTCGCACGTGCCGCAGACGCCCTCCATGCACGAGCCGAGCACGTCGACGCCAGCGTCCTCGCACACGGCATAGATCGTTTTGTCTTGTGGCACTGTCAGAGTCAGACCCGATCGCTGGCATTCCACTTCGAAGGAGTCCAGCGCATCGGGTGACGGCTCGTCGAGCGCTTTGGCCGAGAACCGCTCGATGTGCAGGCTGCCCTCTGACCAGTGACCGCACGCTTCTTCGACCGCAGTCAGCAGACCTTCGGGACCGCAGCAGTACACCAGCGTGTTCTCCCGCCGCTCCGACAACGCTGATTCAAGATTCCCTCTGAAGTTGGAGCCGTCCTGCGCGTCACGCGGACAAATGGACGTGCGCTCCCCGTAGCGCTCCAACTCGTCGAGGAACGCCATCGTCGACCGCTGCCGGCCGCCGTAAAGCAGTCGCCAGTCGGCGCCGGTGGCCTCGGCCACCGCGATCATCGGCAGCATCGGGGTGATGCCGATCCCACCGGCGATGAACAGATATCGAGGCGAACTAACCAGCGGAAAGTGATTGCGCGGCCCGCGAACTCGCACAGTACTGCCTTCGTGCAGCTTGTCGTGCACAAACTGAGATCCGCCGCGGCTCTCTGGATCGAGCAGAACGCCGACCCGCCACTCGGCGCGGTTGGCCGTGTCGCCGCACAGCGAGTACTGCCGCACCAGCGCGTCGGTCATCATCAGGTCGACGTGCGCACCCGGGGTCCAGTCGGGAAGGTCCTCGCCACCGGGGTCGGCGAGTGTCAGAGTGACGACACCGTCCGCCGACGTCGCGCGTCGTCGCACCTCCAAGTCGACCTCGACCTCGCGGTAGGCGGCCCTGCCGCGAGTGAGTTGTTCGGTCGTCGTCACGATGTTCTCCGGACGGGAATCGACTTGTACTGGTTGAGGAACAATGCGCGCACCCGTGTCGGCTCTCCGTCGAGTTCGAGGTCGGGGAACCGTTCCAGCGTCTGCTGGATCCACAGCTTCAGTTCGAGGCGCGCAAGGTTGGCACCCAGGCAGAAGTGCTTGCCCCGACCGCCGAAGGCCTGATGCTTGTCGGCCAGACCCTCGCGGGTGATGTCGAACTTGTCCGGATTTTCGAACACGCTCTCGTCACGGTTCGACGCGAGGTACCACAGCAGCAGACGATCGTTCTCCTTGATCGTCTTGCCATGCAGCTCGGTGTCTTTGGTCGCCGCGCGCGCCATGAACGAGAATGCGGGGTAGCAGCGCAGGCCCTCTTCCACCGCTGCGTCGATCAGATCGGGGTTCTCGCGCAGCTGGTTACGCAACTCCGGGTTGCGCAGTATCTCCAGCATCGTCGCGCTGTAGGTCGCGCGGGTCGAGTCGTTGCCCGCCGACATCAGCAACACGAAGAACGTGGCGATTTCAAGCTCGTTGAGCTTCTCGCCCTCTACTTCCGCGTTGAGCATAGCTGTGACCAGCTTGCCGCTTGCGGTGTCCGTGCGCTGTGCGAGTTGATGGTTGACGTACTCGGTGATCTCTGTGATGATCCCGGCGGTGTCGCTCCACTGCTCCCGGATGGCCGGGTCCTCGAACGCGGTGAAGACGTTCGTCCAGTGCACGAGCTTCTCGTCGTCCTCGGGCGGTGTGCCGAGCAGCGAACCGATTACCCGGGCCGGGATGGGCCGCGCCACGTCTTTGACCAAGTCGAACTGCTCGCGGTCGGCAACGCTGTCGAGAACATCATTGATGATCTGCTTGATGGCCTCCTCGTGCTCCGCGACCTTCTCCGGGGTGAACTCCTTGATGACCAGCGCCTTGAGCCTGTCATGGCGAGGCGGGTCCATCGAGATCAACTGCAGCCGTTGGATATCCAGCGGCACACCCATGTCGTCGACGTTGAAGATGCCGCGGCGCTCCGAGGAGAAGGTCCTGTGGTCGCGGCTCACGGCGCGGATGTCGTCGTAGCAGGTGATTGACCAGAACCCGCCTTCCTCCGGCGCATTTCTTTGCGCACTGAAGTGCACCGGCGCCTCGCGCTGCATTCTCGCGAACAATTCGTACGGCGGGCCGTCATCCCACACCGCGGGGTCGGCCAGGTCGACGTTGTCAAGGTCAATATTCTTCACGTCCGCTGTAGTCATTTTGTTACTCCCCTTCTACTAAACGATCCCAAACCCCTGATACTGCAAAAGATCTGACGTACGACATCACGCCTGGACCGGCACGGCAATGTCACGTTTGAGGATCTTGCCGGTCGGGCCTTTCAGCAACTCGTCGACAAACCAGATTCGCCGCGGGTATTTGTAGCCGGCCACGCGCTCCTTCACGAAGTCGCGGATCTGTGCCGCGTCGGCCTCTGCCCCTGGCGCCAGCGCGATCGCGGCGCCCACTTCCTCACCGAGCAGGTCGTCGGGGACGCCCACCACGGCCGCCTCACGGACGGCGGGGTGCTCGTAGAGGACTTCCTCGATCTCGCGCGGGAAGACGTTATAGCCGCCCCGGATGATCATGTCTTTGAAGCGGTCGACGATGAAGTAGTAGCCGTCGTCGTCGACGCGCGCCAGGTCGCCGGTGCGGAACCAGCCGTCGGCGTCGATCGCCGCCGCGGTCGCGTCCGGGCGGTTCCAATAGCCCTTCATGACGTTGTGTCCGCGGATGGCGATTTCGCCGACGCCGTCATCGTTCGGTTCGGCCAACTTCATCTCGACACCGGCGACCGGGGTGCCGATCGAGCCCGGCTTGCGCTCCCGGTCGGGGTGATTGAAGGAGGCCACTGGCGAGGTCTCGCTCAGCCCATAACCCTCGAGGACCATGCAGTCAAAGCTCTGCTCGAAGCCGCGCATCACCTCGACCGGCATGGCCGCCCCGCCGGAAACGCAGAGCCGCAGCGAGGTGGTGTCGGGGCGTTCGTCGCTGTGCAGCATCGCCGCGAACATTGTTGGGACGCCTTCGAATACGGTGACGCGGTCGCGCTCGACGATCTCGAGCGCTTTCGTCGGAGAGAAGCGCGGGATCAGCGTCAGACAGCCGCCCGCGGTGATCGCGGCGTTGAGCCCGGCGGTCTGGCCGAACGCGTGGAATTGCGGCAGGGCGCCGAGGATCACGTCGTCGGGCGTGAGCTGCAGCATCTCGACCACGGTCGCGACGTTGCGACGCAGGTTGGCATGGGTCAGCTCGGCGCCTTTGGGCGTCCCGGTCGTCCCCGACGTATACAGGATCACCGCAGTATCAGCGTCCTCGCGCATGATGGGTTCCACAAGGGGCTCGGCTGCGCCGATCACCTCTTCGAAGTCGCCCGGGGTGACCACGATGCACTCGGCGCCGGCTGCCTCGGCCCCCGCCTGGGCGGCGGGGGCGAACTCGTGCCATGCGATGACCGCGCTGGCCTCCGAGTCAGATAAGTAGAAACTAGTCTCGCGCTCCTTTAGCAAGACGTTCATGGGCACCACCACCGCGCCGGCCCGCAGCACGCCGAAGTACACGATGGCGAAGTAGGGAACATTGGGCAACATGACGCCGACCCGATCGCCGGGACGCAATCCCCGCGCTGCCAGCAGGCCGGCCAGGCGGGCGCTTGCCGCCTCAAGCCCGGCGTACGGTATCTCGATTTCATCGAGGCGCAGCGCCACGCTGTCGGGATGGCGACGGGCGACCTCTATCAGATTGCGGGCCAGGCTGGTCACTGCGGTACTCCTTGCATATCCGTCGTAGCCGGTGAAGTTCGGCGCTGCGATTTGTGGCCGACGAGGCCGCGCAGCTCGGCGAGTTCCGCCTTGACGTGTTCGACCATCGGCCAGGCGTCTGGCGCCACGTCGCGGTCGCAGACCACGCCCAAGTCGATCGCGTCGCGGTAGCTGAACGCCGTGAGATTGAAGGCGACGCCGTCCATAATCAGCGACACCGGATACTGGGCCAGCAGCTGCGCACCTGCGAAGAACAGTGGCGTAGGGGAGCCCGGCACATTGGAAATCACGACGTTGACGGGCGGTGCGAGAGGGTCGTGTACCGCCAGCTGGAAGACGACCCGCGATGCCCGCGCCAGCAACGCGGGCGGGACGAACTGGTTCGCGTCTTGCATCAGGGTCGCTGGGGTCGCATGGTGGCGTTCCTTGGCCGAGCGCATGACCGCGCTGACGCGTTCGACACGTCGCCGGGCATCGGGCTCGTCGGTTGGCAACGGCACGATCATCGTGGAGACGCGGTTGCCGAACGTGCCCGCTTGATCGGGGGTGCGCACCGACACCGGGACCATCGCCAGCAGCGGCTCGGGCGGCAGGTCACCATCGGCTGCGAGCCATCGTCGTAGAGCGCCGGCGCCGAGCGCGAGCACGACATCGTTAACGGTCGCACCTAGCGCGTTCTTGATCGCCTTGACATCGGCCAGCGACAGCGAGGCAAACGCGAACCTGCGATGCGGACCGATGCGTTGGTTGAGCCGTGTCCGTGGTGCACGCAACCGGGTTCGCTCCAGCACACCGCCGTCACCTCGACGCATACCGGCGACTCGTGCGCTGGCAGCGGCCAGCAGCCCGACGCCGGGAAGCGCGCGCATTGTGGGCACCTGGTCGAGGTGCGGCAGCGCACGCGGCAGCGCGCTCAGCGCGCGCAGCGGCTGCCGGGCAACACCAAGTAGCCCGCGAACAAGAAGCTCGGCCTGGCCCGGCAACGCCTCACCATGGCGCTCGGCGACTACCGGCTCCCGGTGGGGACCCTGCGGGTCGGAATCAAGCAGCACGCTCAGCAGCTCGCCGCCGGACACGCCGTCGACGGCAGCGTGGTGCACCTTGGTCATCACCGCGACCCGGCCGCCGGAGAGGCCGTGGATGAGATACAGCTCCCACAGCGGGCGCGCGCGATCCAGCGGCCGGGCATGCAGCCCAGCCACCTGTTCGGCGAGTTGCCGGTCGTCACCGGGCACCGGAAGCGCCAGCTCGTGGACATGGAAATCAAGATCGAAGTCGGGGTCTTCGAACCAGTACGGATGGTCGAGGCTCAGTGGCACCGTCGCCAGCCGCCAACGGAACGGCGCCAACAGGCCGATCCGCTCGGCGATGAGCGCACGCACCGTCTCAAGCGTGAGCACCCCGCCGGGCGCCGACGCGGGATCGTAGATGCCCAGCGCACACACGTGACCATGGGTGCGCCCATCCTCAGCGGCGAGGAACTGCGCGTCCAGGCTGGTGAGTTGTCGCATCGACGATCACCCCAGTACCGGGAAGCTGCGGCGTTTGGCCAGGCGATCCATGCCATCTTGGATGGCGCGCTCGACCTCGCGGTAGACCGCGTCGAGGTAGGCGTCATCGTCGCCTCGCGCCGGGTCGGAGTCGACCCGGATCGGTTCCAGGAACTCGGTGCGGATCTTCGCGGGGAGTGGCAGGTGCATCGGCAGGATCTCGACGGCGAGTGGGAACGGGAACCCGGCGATGATTGGCGCCGTCGCGCCGCGCAACCGCTTGCCCAGGCCGGTCCAGCGCGCGATGAACCGGCCCTCGGACAGCACGAAGACGGTGTCGTGGCCGCCGACGGTCGCGACCGGGACGATCGGCACGCCGGAACGAATAGCTTGGCGGACAAAGCCTTTGCGGCCGGCCAGGATTGCCGTGTCGCGGTGGCGCCAGTTGCGCATCGCGTCCTGCTCGCCGCCGGGCCACACGATCACGTCGTGACGCGCCGCCAAGGCGGCCGTGACGCCCTGACGGGACGCCGGGATCACGCCAACAGCTTTAAAGTAGTCGCCGAGCAGCGGCGCGGCCATCAGCACGTCGTGCGCGGTGCCGTGCAGGATCCGCTGGCCCTCGAACCGGCGGTACCAAGAATGCACGAGCGTCCAAGCGTCCATCGTTAGGGAGCCACCGGAGTGGATGCCGATCAGCAATGACGGCTCGTCGGGGATCCGGTGCCAGCCCTCGATCTCGAGTCGAAAGTAGTGGTCGCAGAGGAAGTTCCAGACGGGATTTTGAAAGTAGCGCATGAACTGCTCGTTTGGCCCGCTTGGCGGCGACTGCTCGAGCAGTTCGCCGCGGTCGGCTACGGGTTCGCCGGGTGGTGTCGTCCGCGCCGTTGTCTGTGCGCCGGAGGGGTGCGGCGTCCTCGTTGCCATCTCGGTCTCCTACCTGTCGTAGTCGACAGATCCATGCGGAGGCGTCGGTCGACGCTTGTTCAAGGATCTGCCTGCCGCCCCCTGATGCCAATGGAGCTGCCTCCGATATTCCGCGTCGCGTCTTTGGGGGCCGTTACAGTCGCATCGCCGCGAGCTCAACCGCCCACCAAACCTCGAAGAGGACCTGCGTCTCGCGCAGACTCGCCCCCGTCAGTTGTTCGAAACGCGCGAGCCGGTAGCGAACGGTGTTCTGATGGACGAACAATCGCGTCGCTGTCCGCTCTACGTGCATCCCGCACGCCAGATACGCCCGCAGTGTCGCGATGAGCTCGCGTGCCGAGCCGCCTTCGTTGAGCGGTTCGAGGTAGCGCGCGCGTAGCGCTTCACCGACGTCAGTGTCCATTGCCACGGCCGCACGCAAGCCGAGCGATGGAATGTCGTACGCGCCTTTGAGACCGCAGGCCTGAATGGTCGCCAGCGCGCGCGCCGCTGAACGGTATGACTCAGTGAGATGCTCTAGGCGCCTTGGCGGTCCAAGACCGATGACGGCTTCGGTGTTTCGTGGTGGCGGCTCGCTCAAGAACCCAGCGACGCACCCGTCGACGAGTGCGCTGAGCCCTGTCGGGGGTTGTGCATCGTGAAGGCCGAGCCATCGCTCCAGCTTGTGTTGAGAAAGGCCGTCACCTACCCGCGCCCGGAAAGCAAGATACTCGCGCGTCGGGTCGAGACCGTACGCCTCGGCTTGAATTCGTAGCTCGGCGGCCGGGACCGCGCCGAAGAGCACGCCGCGAACGAATGTCGCGCGGTGCTCGTCGTCCGCGAGCGCGAGTGTGAGTTCAGTTCTCTGGTGTGCCGCGGCGGTTGTGACCATGGCGACGTCTGACCAAGCGAGCGTTGACTGAACGAATTCGAGCACCTGGGCATCTTCGATCTCGATATGTTGGCCAACCTCACGCGCGTATTCAACGACCACCTCGACGCCGATGCGCCAGGCGCGCAACATGTCGGCCACTGGGACGCCCTGCAGCGCTCGTGCTTCCCCGACCGCGGACAGGTCTGCGAGTTCGCGGTCACCCACCGCCGCGCGTCCGGCCCGAGCGCACCGCAAAACCCACTCGATCTCGATCCCAACTTCACCGTCGAGGGCGTTCTCAGGCAGGGCACAGTACGCGGGAAGTTGGGCCTGGATGGCCTCGCGAACCCGTCCGGCAAGGTTGGCCTGCTCGCTGAGCAGCGTGTCGAACAGGACGTCCCTGGCCGCCATACTCGCTACCTTTCTTTCCTGAGTCCCAGATGATGCCGAGATGACCCGGGGCCCATCGCGGCGCCTTTGCTGGACCGGGACGAATGTCGTCGGCAGGGTCGCGAGTGCCGGGGCGTGCCGATCTTTTGCCACGGCAATAGGAGCCGCGCGATCGTCCATCACGCAAGGCGACGTACTGGACGCTGCCGGACCATTATCGTCTGGAAACTTGTGTGTTTCCGCAGGCCATCGACGTGATGGAGGGCGGAAACCGTCAGCGGGATCAGCACCGGAAACAAGATGATCATCAGGATTGCGATGACGCGGAACATTTCTTCTCTCTTTCTCCAGAGGCGGAATGGCTGAACCGCTTCGAACACCGCTGCGTCGAGTCCAATCGTTTGCCGCAGACCCGACGTTGTGTTCGTTCGCAACGTTACGAAGCCCGCTTCACCGCGGCTACGTCGTAAATCGACCAAGTGTCGGCGGCCCTATGTCCGATATCGACAAACGCCACGTGCGAACTACGGTGGATTCATGGCGGACGGCAGCCGCGATAACGAGGTCATTGCCAAGAGTGCGGCGCTGATCGTCAGCCGATTGGACGCCAAGCTGGGTGAGGTGACCCGGCCAATCCAGCAGCTGCTGGTCAGCGAGATCGCCGAGTTGCGCGGCGATGTGCAGCTGGTCCAGTTGTTGCGTGACACCGTCTCAACGAATATTGACACCTTCTTCTCGGCGATTCGCCATGGCATCCCCATCAAACAGATTGAACCGCCCACCGCAGCGCTCGAATATGCGCGACGTCTGGCGCAGCGCGAGGTGTCCGCAGATGCACTTGTTCGCGCCTACCGACTGGGCCATCGGGGCGCTCTTGATGCGATTCTCTGCGAGATTCGTGACGCGGAACTAGATCCCAGACTGAGCCTGGACGTTTTCGAGCGAATGGCGGGGATCTCATTCGAATACATCGACAGGATCACGCAACTGGTCATCGCGACCTACCAGGATGAGCGGGAACGCTGGCTGGAGAATCGAAACAGCTTACGCGCGTTGCAGGTTCGGGAGATCTTGTCGGGCGGATATGTCGACGTCGATGCGATGACCACTGCGATCCGGTACCCGCTGAGACGAATTCACCTGGCTGTCGTCGTATGGTGCCCCGAATCGGACAGCTCCGCAGAACCGGCATCGCTGGAACGATTCGTTCGTGAACTCGCTGAATCGATTGGTGCTCCGGCGAATTCATTGTTCATGTCGGTGGACCGCGTGACCGGATGGGGGTGGATCCCACTGTCGGCGGGTGACGAAGCAAATGCAGTTGAGTGGATCCGCAGGTTGGCTAAGGCTTGGAGTGGGCCTTGCGTCGCGGCCGGTAATCCGTTGTCGGGGGTCGACGGCTTCCGACGGTCGCATCGGCAGGCCGAAGATGCTCGCGCCGTTGCGATCGCGTCTGGTTCCAGCGCAGGCCAAGTGATTCTGGCCAGTGAGCCGGGTGTGTCGGTGGCGGCGCTGGTCGGCCGTGACGTCGAGGCGGCTTCGGCATGGGTGGGCGAGGTGCTTGGCCCGCTCGCTTCTGACTCGGAAAGTGACGCGCGGCTTCGCGACACCCTGCTGACGTACTTGCGTACCGGCTCAAACTACACGACTGCCGCCGACGAACTTCACCTGCATGTCAACTCGGTGAAGTATCGGATACGGCGCGCGGTCGAGCGGCGGGGCAAACCTATCGCCAATGACCGAACCGATGTGGAAGTTGCGTTGCTGCTGTGTCATTGGTTTGGCACGGTGGTACTCAGCTGAGCGTAACCAGAGTCACAACGTCAGGCGCTCAGCGGGCTAGAGCCAGCGACCATGACGCGGCTACGGCCAGCCCAAGGCGAGAGTTCACAAGGTGTCGTCCGGGGTTTCGACGATAACGGTGGTGGCCTTGATGACGGCGACGGCGACGCTGCCGGGCTCTAGTTTCAATTCGCGCGCGGCCTCGGTGCTCATCAGTGACACGACGGTGTGGGGCCCACACTGCATTTCGACGTGAGTCATTACCGTGTCGGTAACCACCTTGGTGACCAACCCGACGAAGCGGTTGCGCGCCGAGCTGCGCACACCGAGCGGATTGGGCGGCAGTCGGGGCGCGTTGGTGCGCCAGAATTCGGCCAGCACATCCCCGCGGATCACCTTGCGGCCGGCTTGGTCGTGACTGACCGCCAGCGTGCCGCGTTCGATCGACCGCCGGACGGTGTCGTCGCTAACCCCCAGCAGCGCAGCGGCTTCCCGGATCCGCAGTGTCGGCATTGGTACCCAGGGGGGTGGTGTCCGCAGTGCGGGTCCGTTTCCCCGTTCCCCTTTCAATCCGTGTGTGCCGCTAATCATCTGCTCGCCACCGGCGGATGGATACGGAGCTGTCTCCGACATTTCGTGTCTTGCCTTGGGCGCCACTACAAGCGCATCGCCGGGCGTTCGAGCAAATGTCGAAGACAACCACCGTTTCGCGCAGGCGGGTTGCGGTCATTCGGTACTTTCGGGCCTGTATTCATCAGAACTGCGGATGATTCGGAGGCATGCAATGCGGCTATCGACGCAAAATCAACTCAAGGGGACCGTCGTGAAAGTTGACATCGGCGCTGTCATGGCAATCGTCAAGGTTCGGCTCGACGGAGGGAACCAGGTCGTCACATCATCGGTGACTAAGGACGCCGTGCTCAGTTTGGGCGTGCAGGAGGGCCAGCCCGCAACGGTGTTGATCAAGTCAACAGAGGTGACCATCGGCGTGGATTGAGACCGCTGGCCAGCGGAAGGGAGCGGTGTGGCGACCGTCATGTGCGTAGAAGTGTGGTCTAACGGTCGATAGGCCTTTCACAGGCTGCTGGATGCGGTAATGATGTCGACCCGCCAATCAAGATGCGCTGTCGGGTTGCTCACGTGAACGTACACAGAGGCCCTCGTCGAGGTTTGCTCGAACGCCCGGCGATGCGCTTGTAGTGGCGCCCAAGGCAAGACACGAAATATCGGAGACAGCTCCGTATCCATCCGCCGGTGGCGAGCAGATGATTAGCGGCACACACGGATTGAAAGGGGAACGGGGAAACGGACCCGCACTGCGGACACCGCGCCCCTGGGTACCAATGAACATGCGTGGGCTTTACGGGATCTCTGCCGTAGCGGCGACGTTGTCGATGGCAGTGCTCGTCGGTTGTAGCAGTTCGAAACCGTCAGGACAAACGACGAAACCGCCTGAACAACCCCCGCAACCAGCAGAGCGAGCGATTACGGTTTACGCCGCGGCTTCGCTGAAGAACGCGTTCACCGAGATCGGCCAGCAGTTCAAGACCGATAACCCCGGTGCGCAGGTAAGTTTCGATTTCGCAGGTTCTTCCGACTTGGCCGAGCAGATCGTTCAGGGCGCGCCGGGCGATGTGTTTGCTTCAGCCGACACCGCGATGATGGACAAAGTCAGCAAGGCCGGTCTGGTCGCCGGCAATCAGGTCAACTTCGCGTCCAACACGCTGGTCATCGTGACCGCGCCGAATAACCCGAAGCATATTGGATCGTTCGCGGATCTGACTCAGCCCGGTCTGTTGGTCGTGGTGTGTGTGAACCCGGTTCCGTGTGGGGCCGCCACTCAGCGCATTGAGGACAGCACCGGAAAGCAACTTCATCCGGTCAGCGAGGAACCAACCGTCACCGACGTCCTGAATAAGGTGACCAGTGGCCAGGCCGACGCCGGTCTGGTGTACATCACCGACGCGCAGGGCGCGGGTGGCAAGGTTACCACCCTGCATTTCCCCGAGGCCCCGAGTGCGGTCAACACCTACCCGATCGCGGTGCTGAAGAACTCGAAACAGACCGCTCTATCACAGAAGTTCGTCGATCTGGTTACCGGCGAGACGGGTCAGAAGATCCTATCCCAGGACGGCTTCGCCAAACCTTGAGTCGACCAACCCGCATCCGGTGCGCAAGAGCCATCGCCCCCACGCCTGCCTCGGTGGGCGCGTGTATACCGATCGATGCTGGCCGATCGTTTCTGAAAAGCGTGGGCAGCAGGGGTTTTCGCCGGCCAGGCGATGCGCTGGTCGACCTACACGGGAAACACCACTCTCGATGACGCCGGTATTGCGCGCCTCGGTGATCGATCAGCCGATCCTGCTGGCCGAACACGAGGACCTGGTGAGCCACCAGGCCGCCGGCGCGATCGTGGGGTTTGTCGGCATGATCCGCAACCATGATCGTAGGCGTCAGGTGGCGCGGCTGGACTACTCCGCGCACCCGGGGGCGCAGCAGGTCATGGCCGATGTGCTGGCGGAGGTCGCCGAGCAGCACACGGGTGTGCGGGCGATCGCGGCCAGCCACCGGATCGGTGTGCTGGAGATCGGCGAGGCAGCCCTGGTGGCCGCGCTTGCCGCCGACCATCGGCGGGTGGCATTCGACGCCTGCGCGCAGCTGGTGGACACCATTAAGGCGCGGCTACCAGTGTGGAAGCATCAGTTCTTCGCAGACGGCACCGATGAATGGGTTGGCTCGGCTTAAGCGCTACGGCGCTGGGACGATGTCGTCCGGCCTGGCCTTCGCCAGCCTGCGATCGGTGTCGTAGTTGAGCTCATCCGCGTTATCCGCCGGCGAATGGCGGGAGAACGTCGATGGTGGTGCCTATCGGCAACGGCTTTGCGCTATTACGCACGGCGATGCCGTCGCACAAAAAGGAGCACCGGCGCAATACTCGGGCCAGTTCCCGATTCCGGGCCCCCAGCTCTTCGACAACTTCGGCCACGGTAGCGCCGGGACGGACCGTCAGCTGCTCGAAGTCGCAGCCCGCGGCCGCGCGTGCGGCCGCGAAATACCGTACGGCGATGTGGACCGATCGGAGCGTCTCGGCTGACACGTCATCCCCCGATCGCGCTCATCGGACGTGCAGGCTGGACGAAGTTCGGGTCATTGATGCCGTGCCCCGCGGGCTTGCCCCACATCGCAATACGCCAGGCCGCCTCGATCGCGGTGTCGTCGGCGCCGCCGCGCAGCAGCCGCCGCAGGTCGGTCTCTTCGGAAGCGAATAGGCAACTGCGGATCTGCCCGTCCGCGGTCAACCGGGTGCGGTCGCAGGTCGCGCAGAAGGGGTGCGACACCGAGGCGATGACACCCACCTTTCCGGTGCGGCCCGTCATGCGGTCGGTAATCCGCCACAGCTCGGCCGGC